>CANGSR010000094.1 GCA_947456055.1 Chitinophagaceae bacterium | reverse complement strand
GAAAAATCAATTGCAGCCATCAGCGATTCATCGCAGATGGCTGTTTTATTTGCACGACTTTCAGGAGTATATGAAAGAAGTAATATGAAGCAGGCAGCAGCTTTTTATTATGCACGTGCTGCTAAATTGGAAAATTCAGAAAAGAAGCTTACCTTTGCAGGCCAATTGTTTTTGGACCTGATGGAGAGTGAGAATTCACCATCAATTCAGCAGGCAGATGCGATAGAAGCGGCGAAGTGTTTGGAAAAAAGCCTTGCCATCAATCCGGGAAATGAAGATACTAAATTAGCTCTAGCAACAGCATATATAGAAGGTGTTGGGGAGCCAATGAAAGGAGTTCAGATACTGCTTGCAATAGTTAGGGAAAAGCCCGATGATGTTCCTGCAAACATGTTGCTTGGAAGAATGTCAATCCAGTCAGGACAGTTTGATAAAGCTTTAGGCCGGTTCGAAACAATACTGAAGAAGGAACCTGAGAATAAGGAAGCATTATTTTTCCTTGCCCAGGCCTACGAAGGAAAAGGGGATAAGAAAAAAGCAGTGGAACTGCTGGAGAAATGTAAGAAAGTGGTCAATGACCCTCAGTTTGCTAAGGACATTGATAATAAAATAAATTCATTAAGATAACAAACAAAAAAAACACGCATATTATGCCTTGTGGTAAAAAAAGAAAACGTCATAAAATAGCTACACATAAACGTAAAAAACGTTTGAGAAAGAATCGTCATAAGAAGAACAAGTAGGCTATTAACCATTGCTTCCATTCAAACGCTGCCGTTAAATCTTCCACATCTTAATCCTGTGCCAGCATGGGTTTAAGATGTGAAAGTTTTATTATTACAGCCTAAAGGCCTCGCTGATACTATGGGGGCGATTGCAGCTGAAGCTGATTTGGTACAACACCAATGAACAAAGAATTAATTATTAATGCATCAGGTGAAGGTGTAGAGATAGCCTTATTGGAAGATAAGAAGCTAGTAGAACTTCATTATGAGCGTGGCCAGGATCAGTTTGCCGTTGGCGACCTGTACCTTGGCAAAATAAAGAAGCTGATGCCCGGCCTCAATGCCGTGTTTGTGGATGTGGGCTATGAGAAGGATGCATTTTTACATTATACCGACCTTAGCCCTTATTTAAAATCGCTTGTAAAATTCAGTAAACAATCTGTTGATGGCAATCCCTCCTGGGGTGATGATTTTGGTAAATTCAAGAATGAGCCAGAAATACTGAAGTCAGGAAAAATTACCGAAGTTTTTACCGGTAAGCCCGAAATAATTGTACAGATACTTAAGGAGCCCATTTCGTCTAAAGGCCCACGTTTAAGTTGTGAAATTTCCCTTCCCGGCAGGTTTGTTGTTGTTACTCCATTTAATGATGTAGTGGCCATAAGCCGCAAGATACATAGTGCCGAAGAGCGTAAAAGACTTCAAAAAATTGTAGAAAGCATTAAACCCAAAAACTTTGGCGTAATAGTGCGTACTGCAGCCGAAGGAAAAAACACTGCAGAACTGCATGCTGATATTTTAGACCTTGAAAAAACCTGGAAAACCCTGCAACAAAACCTGAAAGGTGCGAAAGCCCCGCAGATGGTGCTTAGTGAGCAGGACAAAACAACTTCTATTCTCCGTGACCTCCTTAACGATAGTTTCCAAAAGGTGGTGGTGAATGATAAGAAGCTACAGGGAATAGCCAGGGAATATATCACAAGGGTATCGCCGGGTCAGGAAGAGATTGTGAGCTTGCATACAAGCACGCAATCAATTTTTGATACTTACGGGGTTACCAAACAGGTGAAAGGTGCATTTGGCAAAACAGTGAACCTCAATAGTGGTGCCTACCTTATAGTAGAACATACCGAGGCACTACATGTAATAGATGTGAACAGTGGTACCCGCAGCCCCGAGGCAGGTCAGGAGCAGAATGCACTGGCTACTAACCTTGAGGCAGCCCAGGAAATTGGCAGGCAGATGCGCCTACGTGACCTGGGTGGTATTATTATCGTGGACTTTATTGATATGAAGTTGCCCGATAATAAGAAGCAGCTACTGGATGCTATGGAGGAAGTAATGGCTACCGACAGGGCACGCCATACTATTCTGCCACTATCTAAGTTCGGACTGATGCAGATAACGCGCCAGCGTCTGCGCCCCGAATTAAATATTGCCACAGCCGAAGTTTGCCCCACATGCCGTGGAACAGGACAGGTAGGCCCATCAATGCTACTGGGTGATGATATAGAAAAAGACCTGAAATACATTGTAAACCAGGGACATACCCACCTCACACTACATGTAAACCCAATATTGGAAGGATACCTCACCAAGCGCAGCGGTTTCTTCAAACCATCCATTCTGCGTAAATGGGAGAAGGAACATAAAGTAAAGGTGAAAGTAATAGCAGATACCAATTCCCCCCTTACCGAATACAATTTTTACGATGCAGCAACCGAAGATTTAATCAAATTATAGGATTAAAACAGGTTATAAAGATATTGAACCGGACCTTTGGTCCGGTTTTTTTGTAGCCTATGGTATATGCTATTAGGACAATTAGCATGGGTGTTAAAAAAAATAAATTTGCCTTCCCATTCAATAATCACTCAGGATGTCAAAGAAAATATTCTTTTGAATGATGGATTTTTATAGTGCATCCTATGGCTTGCTCATTTTCATTTCCTCAACCTCGAAGTGCGCTACTCCTACGGAGTAGTTTTCGCTTAGTATATTTATTTTTCTACAAAGCCATTGGCACCTACGGCGCCAACGAAAATATATTACACATACAAGCCGTTTATTTTAGTGTACCGATAAGTGGAATGTAAAATTCCCTGGTTTTGCGTCTTGTTATAATAAAAGTATCTGTGCCAAATGGTTGGCTTTATTTACTAAATATTCCCCTACCTCACTCTCAAAACCTTTATCGTTTGCGAAGATTTTTCGGTCTGAAAGCTTAGGGAATAGATACCGGGTGTAAGGCCTAAGGCATTAGCGTTTAGGTGCTCGGTATGCCTGCCGCCATCTGTCAATTGGTGGTTTTTGATGATATAGACTTTTCTGCCCATAATATCTGTTAGATACAAGGTGATGATTTCAGGGAAGGGGAGGTCGTAGATGATATTTGTGGTTTCATCAAATGGATTGGGATAGGCTTGTAGGTTATAGTCATTCTTGCAGATGTTGGGTACTGAGGTTCCGGTAATGGTGGAGTCAATAATGGCAGTCTTAATCAGGCAATCGTATAATACCGGAGTTGCCTGCCTTTGTTCGTACCAAATGGGCCTTACAATATTGTTGTAAGCTACAATGCCTGTATAGTCGCCAAAAAATGTACTGCTTTTTGGCCTAAACGGTGAGTCGCTGATTCGGAAATTATCAAAGGTTGAGCCTCCGTCTTTTGATACTGCAAGATAAACTTCTGTGGTGCTGTCTGCATAACGACGCCTGTCGTAGAATAAGATGTAGATATAACCAGTTACTGCATCCACAGCCATCGAATTCATAAAGTGCTCCCTATGTGTGGTGTCGTCATTTACTTTTATGGGGCTGCTCCAGGTAGCACCACTGTCGCTTGACTTACTTAACCAGATATTGGTATTACCTACGCCATCCCGTTGGTCTTGCCAGTTTATGTACACATTCCCCTTAAATGGCCCATTGCTATTATCTGTACCGATAAAAGGCAGTCCCGGAGACCTATAAACACCAGCAATATCGTGGTAATACCAGCCACCAGGTGAATTAGATACCTGTGTTTCCACTGCCTGCCATGTATTGCCCCCATCAAACGACCTATTAAATAGAATGGCATCATTATGCGCCCAGGTTGCGTATATTTCGCTGTTTGGCCCTACTGCAGGCATTGCGCCTTCCACCGAATTACTCCTGTTTGAGCAATCACCACCGAATTTGCTTATCCTAATGGGGGTGGTCCAGGAATGCCCTGTATCAGATGATTTTGAGAAATAAATGAGCGTACTATCTGCAGGATTTATGTTTCCGAAATTGGCGTTGTATTGGGTCCAGGTAACAACGATCTCATTATTGAGCCGGTTTACGGCAGCCCATGGTTTATCTTCATTTTTTCCCGAATCAACTATCCCGGGGCATGTGCCGTCGGTCCAAATATGGGAAGAAATATTGTCCATTCTTTGGCAGGTAATGGTGTTGTAGTACCCCGGTTTTTTCGTTCCTAAATGGAAATAATAAAATGAGCCATTAGTATCGGCAATAGTTACAGGGTCGCCATTTACCTGATAGGAAGATGAAATTGTATCTCTAAACCAATGGTAGCCGCCATCAGAGGATGAATAGTAAATTCTCAGATTGGCACCTGCCACTAAGTTTTCGGGATGTTTAGGATCCATTGCTATGCATGGCTCATTTGGCAGGAGAAAGAAAAAGTAGGTGCCATTATTCCTGCCGCTGTCAATTACAATATTGCGCTGCTGGGCGTAGGTGATGCTAAGGCAGCAGATGGTCAACAAAAGGGAGAGTATATATTTTAGGCGCATTTAACCCAAATCTACATAAAGTGGGTGAAATTTATTTGTTTGGTTGTTGGAATTGCTTTTGAGGATTCCAATTTGTACAATCTAATAATGGTCAATTTGTTCTTTATTGGGCTTTTGTAATATTTCAGCTTTGGTACATTGAACTCCGGTCGCAGAGCGAGGAACTGGGATTAAAAATCCCGTCCAGCCCTTGCACCCACTAATTCTGGTCAACTCCTTTTTTACTCCAGTCCACAACCTTCCATTCATTACCAACCTGGTAAAGGAGGAGATAATTGGCAGGGGGCTGCCGGAGGATGAGGTCGTAGAAATGGCCGCCGTCTACGAGGTTTTCTTTAAAGACATTGTTTTCGTAGGTGTAGGCACCCTTGCCTTCATACCACCACCAGGTGCCCCATTGATTCAGCGTAATGCGCACAGTGCTATCGTTGAGAACGGTTACATGGACCCCATCGGTAGGGGTGAGCATATTGTAGGATAGTACATCGTAGGTCGGGTTCTGGATAGGTTTTTCGGGCAGGAGGAGATTGTGCATGCCCTTGAATTCGCTTTGTTTCTGCGAGCCTATCATGGGTACCCCATTCATACATTCGGGGAGGTTGAGAAGGAGTATCGTTTTATTTCCCGGATCGGGAATGTTGGTAATTAAGTTATGGATTATTTTTTCAGACTTCCACCAATACCGGCTTACCAATATGGTATAGCGTAGATTAATCATTGCATACAATCCCACTACCACCAGGCGAATAAAGTCGATACTAATGTAGGCGACTAAAACCGATAGCAGGGTATAGAAAAAGGGTGCAGTAAAATAGGTGTAACGGTCGAAGGTGACCAGGAGCATGTCGCTAAACCACAAGGGGATGAGGAGGAGAAAGCTAATCATCATCCATGAAAATAGCAGGGAGGCCACCTTGCCCTTTGCACCCATTTGTTTGAACCTAAATAGTATGACGGCCATTATTGCCCCCACTAATCCATAAAAGGCTAAGATGCCACGTAAGGAATCGCAAAAGTCATATACCTTATGTCTGTCTTCAAATGTTTTAAAACGCCCCATAAGCAGTAGGTGGTACAAGTATTTGGCAGGCTTGCCAAAGGTCTCTAACCTGATTTCGCTTACCGGTGCCGAACCTATCCTTGATACCCAGCCACCATAGGCCACTTTGTAAATAATCAGCCTGATAACAAATAAGGCTATCATAGGGAGGAAAAACTGGAGTGTAATTTTTTTTAAAGCACCCTCAATGCCAATTTTGCTTAAATGATAGAATAAGGCTAAACAGAGCACCATCCATGGGGTAAGATAAAAAGCCTCAAGGGTAAAGGTGGAAATGAAGTAAATACCACAGGCATAAAGTGCATATTTTTGCTTACCGGTATTGATAAAGCTTTGTGCTACTAAAAGAATCAAGCTAATGAACAGTAGTCCTTGCAAGAAATGGTAGGAAGGTTCCCATACAACTACCTCTGACAGATATGGTGAGAGGGTGAAAAGTACTACACCGATAAAAGCTATTACCTTACCATTTATCACTCCGGTATCACTCAACAGACGGGATAAAAGATTGAAGATTATGGTGGCATTAACAACATGCAGGGTGATAAATAGCAGGTGCCATAACCATGGGTTGATACCAATTATGTGGTAGAAAATCCAGGTGGACAATTGTGTGAACTGGTACAGGCTATGGGCCTCGAAATGGGTACGGTTGATGAACTCTAAAAAGGAATGGTTCTTCACCTGGTCGAGCCAGCCGGTGAAGTCGGTGACGAAACCCGCCTTTGCAGCGGGTAAGTATAATGCGAATATCAGCAACCACAAGCTTGCAAATACCGAAGTGGTATTTAAAGTTTTCCAGAATGGGCTGGGGGCTGTTTCCTTATTTAACATTTGGGTTGTTTAGTATTAAATGCGCTAACAAATATACTTGCTTCTATTTAAGGAACCTTCCTTACCCTTTGTTTTTATCATCTGACGGTAATATAAAGTGGTTTACACTATCAAATAGAGAATTTAACAAGATTCTTTATAGCCATATACTATAGAAGATTTACGCTATTTACAATTTATCTGTAATTTCAACGCCGGAAACACAAACTATGTTATCAAAAACCACAAAAGCAACATTGCTTATTGCCGAGGACGAAGAAAGCCTACGCGAGGCGCTGAAACTAAACCTTGAACTTGAGGGTTATGAGGTAACGGCAGTTGACAATGGCCCGGCTGTAATAAGGACTGTGAAGAACGAGTATTTCGACCTTATAATACTTGATATCATGCTGCCCGAAATGGATGGTATCACTGTTTGTGAAACCATAAGGATGCAACACAATGATGTGCCAATTCTATTTTTGAGTGCCCGCAATACTGGTGCCGACCGTGTAGAGGGACTGAAAAAGGGTGGCGACGACTATATGACCAAGCCCTTTAACCTGGAGGAGCTTTTGCTGCGTGTAGATAAGTTGGTGACCAAAAACAAAAAAATAAAGGAACCACAGAGCCGCCCTGATGTTTATGAGTTTGAGGGCTGTAAGATTGATTTTGCCGCCCATGAGTGCATTGACAAAAACAAGGAAACACAGGAGCTGAGTAAAAAAGAAGCTGCCTTACTAAAGCTATTAATTGAGCATGAAGGAGAAGTGGTGTCGCGTGAGCAGATATTGCAGATAGTTTGGGGCTATAATGTTTACCCCACCACACGTACCATAGATAATTTTATCCTCAATTTCCGCAAGTTTTTTGAGGTGGATAGCCGTAACCCCAAACATTTCCATAGTATTAGGGGGATAGGGTATAAGTTTACTAAGTAAGATGGGGATGTTTTAACCGGACTGAGGTTGTTGGAAGAAATCCTACCATCCTCACCACTTCAGCTCATCATCCACCTCATTCACCTTTCCTGTTTTGTATTTTAGGCGGCTTTGTATTTTTTGTAATTGGCGCTCATAGATGAGGCGGGCTATCTGGTGGGCTTTGTCGTCACTTTGCAAAACTGCGCCAAGTTTTTTTTCCGAAATATCGAGACGGTACATGAGTTGGTAGAAAACATCAGGGCCACGCTCTATTATCTTTACTATGCGGGCAGCAAGTAGGTTGATAATCGCCTCTTCCGATAGGTTGTCGGGTAGTTCAAGTTCCCATTCGGCCCTGAGGGCCAGGGCTGTTTCTTTAAGTATGTTCTCTTCCATAAAACAAAATTGCCGCTCCTAACGAGCGGCAATTTAAGCATTTCAATTATGTATTTTCCTGTTTATAAGCACTAGTATTGTAATCAACTCTCATTGATTCATCGTAATCTGTATTTTGGCTAAAGCCCAATTAAATTTTATCATATACCCCGACCTAAAGGTCGGGGTATATGAGTGTATTACTGATTTAGGTTGTTATAATATTAGGTTGTTCCTGATTAGAACATTTTAATCTTGTCCAAAACCATGTTTTTAATTTGCTCCATTGGTACACGCTCTTGCAGCATGCTATCCCTGTAGCGTATAGTTACCATATTGTCTTCCTTTGTTTGGTGGTCGATGGTAACGCAGAATGGCGTGCCCAGGGCATCCTGCCTGCGGTATCTCTTACCTATGGTGTCCTTCTCTTCATAAAAGCACTTAAAGTGTGGTTTGCACTGGGCTATCAGGTCACGGGCTATTTCGGGTAGGCCGTCTTTCTTTGTAAGTGGTAAAACAGCTAGTTTGATAGGAGCCAGCATTGGCGGGAAGCGCAACACGGCCCTGCTATCTTGCTTGTCGGCAGTGCTTAGGTCTTCCTCTTCGTAGGCTTCGCTTAATATCATCATCACTGTACGGTCGAGCCCTATTGATGTTTCAATAACATAGGGTGTGTAGTGCTGGTTGATATCGGTATCGAAGTAGGTGAGTTTCTTACCACTATATTGCTGGTGTTGTTTCAGGTCGAAATCGGTACGGCTATGTACCCCTTCTACCTCTTTGAAACCCATTGGGAAATCGTATTCAATATCGCAGGCCATATCGGCATAGTGGGCCAGCTTCACATGGTCGTGAAAGCGGTATTTATCAGCAGAGATGCCTAATGACAGGTGCCATTTCATGCGTGTTTCTTTCCAGTAGTCATACCATTCTTTTTGTGTGCCTGGCTTCACAAAAAACTGCATTTCCATTTGCTCAAATTCCCTCATTCTGAAGATGAACCCCCTTGCAACGATTTCATTTCTGAAAGCCTTACCTGTTTGTGCAATACCGAAAGGTATTTTCATACGGCCGGTTTTCTGCACATTTAGGAAGTTTACAAATATACCTTGTGCAGTTTCGGGGCGGAGGTAGATAACATTTGCTTCTTCTGCCACCGAACCGATTTCGGTAGAGAACATAAGGTTGAACTGGCGAACTTCGGTCCAGTTGCAGGTGCCACTTACGGAGCATTTCATTTTATTGGCATCAATCATTGTTTTCAGGCCATCGAAATCGTTGGCTGCAAGCAATTGATCCATTTGCTGTAATATTTCATTACCCTTTTCTTTATCAATTGTTTCAACAAAAGCCTCAATAAGATGGTCGACCCTATATCTTTTTTTGCTGTCTTTATTGTCAATCATAGGGTCGCTGAAATTATCCACATGGCCGCTGGCTTTCCATACAGTAGGGTGCATAAAAATAGCAGCATCAATACCCACAATATTATCCTGCATCTGGGTCATGCTCTTCCACCAGTAGTCACGTATATTTCTCTTTAGTTCGGCACCATTTTGGCCATAATCGTATACCGCACTCAGGCCATCATAAATTTCACTCGATTGGAAAACAAACCCATACTCCTTACAATGGGCTATAATATTTGCTAGTTTATTGTCATTTGCCATAATAGCGCAAAAATAGGGGGAATATGTGAATGGTTTATAAGTTGTTGGTGCTTTCGGGTAAATTTAGAGTAGTTAACGCAAGTCCTAACCATTTACTAGTAGCAATAATTTCTACTTAACATTTTATTAATAGTTTCGAGAAAAATTACTAAGTTTGTCTAAGCCCTTTTTGTGCAGGTATATCGGCTTATATTCACAAAAACTCTTGATTTTTATTGCTGTGAAAAATTAATCAAATGAATAAATCAATACTGGTAATCCAGTCTGATGAACAAAAATTTGAATTACTGAAGCATCAGTTAATAGAGCTTAACTATGCGGCACAATGTATTATTCACTGCACCACTTTAGATGAGACAAGGATTTATGGTATCAATAACTTTCATGTAATAATTGCCGAAATTGATGCAGAACCAATACCTAACCTTGAAGTAATAAAAAAGAATTTTCCTATTGTTCCAATTCTTGTAATCACTGGAAATACGGACCATGATTTTCATACTGAATTAGTGAAAATGGGTGTCCAGGATATTTTAGTTGAGGGTGAATTCAATACAAGGATATTGGGGCGGATAATAACTTTTGCGAGGGAGCGTCATAAATTTTCATTAAAAGTAGCGGAAAAAGCCCTGGGAATTGATGAGCAGCTGGAGAAAATTCCCATACCATTATGGATAATAGATTCGGCCTCAACTTCATTTATGTATGCCAATTCGGCTGCAATTAAAGCCTATGGTTATACAATGGAGGAGTTCAGTTATATGACCCTATTGGATATAAGGCCCGAAATAAGCCACAACGAGTTTATTGATAATTTCAGGAAAAATATAAATGACTACTCTGATTTGCGTTACTCCTACCACAGGAAGAAAAACGGGGAGCTGTTTTATGTGCACATGTATACCCAGCAAATCACCTATAACAATACACCAGCCCGTCTAGCTGCTGCCATTGATATGCATGAGCAGGTACTACACCAAAAGAATATTGCCGAATTATCGAATAAGTTGATGCAGCAAAAGGAGCAGCTGGACAATATACTTTATTCTATAGAAGATGCTATCTGGTCGAGGAGGGCTGATACACTGGAATTAGTGTATGCCAACAATGCCTACTACCAACTATATGGGTATCCTGAGTTGGAATTTAATGGAGGTGGTGATATTGTTCTTAGCTCTATACATGCTGATGACCTGGATGATTTTATAAAGGCGGTAAATAATATCCAGCAAACAGGGCATATGGATATTGTATATCGCTACATGCATAGGGACAAGAGTATAAAAACTCTGAAAACGCAGTCGAAAATTATTAAAGGTATTGGCGGCCTACCTGATATGATGAATGGTATTACCATTGATATTACCAAGGAGACTGAAATGCTGGAAACTATCAGGAATAATGAACAGAAGCTAACGACTACCATCAATAATACAAAAGACCTTATCTGGTCGGTAAATAGTAGGTTGGAACTGATTTTCTGCAATAAACCTTTCCAGGATTTTTTCTTAAAGTTAGCAGGTGTTTTACTAAAAGAAGGTGATTATGTATTAGGTCGTTGGCACGATGAAGCATTTACATCAAAAATGGCTGAGGAGTATAGGAGGGCATTTAATGGTGAAAGTTTTACTACAATTGTAGAGGAGACTACTAGTAATGGAATAATCTATAACGAAATAAGCCGCACACCAATACCGGGTCATGATGGTAGAATAATTGGTGTGAATTGTGTGGCAAGGGATATCACAACACAGAGGAAGCAATTGCTGAAAATACAGGAGCAAAATGAAAAATTCAGGGAGATAGCCTGGGTACAATCACATAAAGTACGCAGCCCTGTTTCCAGCATTTTGGGTCTTGTACCTTTATTCGATTATAATAATGCTGGTAATAAGGATAATATAGAAATATTGCAAAATATAAACCTTGCTGCCGAAGAATTGGATATTATCATCAGGAAGGTAGTGAAGAGTATTAATATTCTTGAATCGAGGGAGGAATAGAAAAAATAATAATCAGGTATCAAGTCTTATAAAAAAGACATCCCCCTTGACCCCTTACTTACCGCACATAGCCCGCTCACAATGGGGGAATTGCCGCTCCTGGTTCATAAGGCTTTCTATCTTTTATTGAGCTTTAAATGGTGCTATACTTTCCTTGACTCAAAATCTTTCCTCAATCCCCAGACCGAAAAGGGCATAATCATATATTGCAGGGTCAGCAGGGTTTAGTTGCCGTAATTGGTGGGTAAGGTGAAGGGCATTGTTCCAGTTTGATTTGTTGTTTTCCAGTAAACCCAACCTTTGGGCTACCCGTGCTACATGCACATCGAGCGGGCAAACCAGATGGTGTGGTTTTATTTTTGTCCAGATACCAAAATCTACTCCCTTGTTGTCTTTCCTTACCATCCAGCGTAGATACATATTGAGCCGCTTACATGCCGAATTACGCACTGGGGTGGCTATATGTTTGCGTGTCCTGTCGGGGTGTTCTATTGAGAAGAATTGGTTATGAAAATCAGTTAGGGCCTCCCTGGTATCATCTGCCTTATATTCTTTGCCTGATACAAATGCATCTTCCAGCGAATTATGTTGAGAATAATGGTATTGGAGGAAGGATATAAAATAGAGCAGGTCGGTAGCATTAAATGTGCGGTGTGCAAAACCCAGGAAACCTTTTAGGTCGGTATCTTTATGATGGAGGATGAATTGGTAGGGCTGGTCGTCCATCCAGTGCATTAGTTTTCGGCAATTGTTGATGATTGATGTTCTGTTGCCCCAGGCCAGGACTGCTGCAAAGAGGCCCGCAATTTCAATATCCTGCTTGGTGGTAAATAGATGGGGTATAGAAACAGGGTCTTTTTCGATAAATGAAACCTGGTTATAAAAAGCTGCTTTGGTGTCGAGAAATTGTTTCAGCTTTAGCAGGTCGTCCATGTTTTGTGATTATACTTTATTGCAATAAACAATAATGAATTTAGACATCTCCTAACCCCCTTCCCCACGCTCAATACCTTTGCACAAAGGGGGAATTGCCGCATCGAGGTCATTGAGCTTTCTTATTTTTATTGAGCTAAATGATCGTTGTGTCTTATTTAGCCTTGTCAAAATTAGGTCATTAAATAAACTTAAATTCAGAACTAAAAAAGAAAATGCATTGTTATGTGGCTGAAGTTTATGGCCACTCAATTTTTATTCCATATGGTATTCATTAGGAAAAGATAAAATTATATATATTTGCAGTGTTGAACATCGAAAACAACATATTAGCACCGAAATTGGGCGAGGGCATTTATTTCACTAAGGATATTGCTACCATCTTAGACTTAGATTATCAACTTGTCAAAAGGTGGATTGTTGGTTATTGGGATGAACATTTCAAAAGCACATTTGGAGAAAAAAAGAGTAGGGCAATAAATTTTTATAGTCTAATAGAATTTTATACGTTTTATAAACTTAGAGAAAAAGGGGTAAGCCCTCAGGAATTGAGAAAAGCACATCAGGTAATTTCGGCAGAATTAAATACGAAATACCCATTTGCTGTTGCGGATGCTTTCAATTTTGAAAAGAGGAAGTATAAAAATTTCATCTGGTATGGTGTAAATGATACAGAACACGACACCACAAATATTATTAAAGCAGACGGCAAAGGGCAAATTTCATTATCATTTATTCAGCACTTCCTTGAAAGAATTGAATATGATAAAAATAATCTTGCCCAAAGATTTTTCCCTCTAGAGAATACAAAGAATATTGTTGTTGACCCTAAAAGACAATTTGGGCAACCGATTATATACGGGACAAACATAAAAACCCAAACATTATATCATCTGCACCTGGGTGGTGAAACAAATGAAGATATTTGCAACTTGTACAATCTAACTAATGACAAAGTGCAGGATGCAATCAACTTTCACCTTAAGACCGCTGCCTAATGCTTTTTGTTTTTGATGAAAATCTATCAGAGAATTTATCGAAAGGTTTAAATATCCTCGAAGGTGGTAACACAAGGAGCCCATACAGGGTTGATGTGAAATTTGCTGTAGAAATCATGGGCGCAAAAGGCGCTTCTGATGAGGAATTAATTGCCAAAATTGGAGAACTGGATGGCATTTTGATCACCCAGGACAAAGATTTTAAAAACAAAAAACATTACTTCAGTCTTTATAAAGAGCATAACGTAGGTGTAATCTTGTACACTATCCAGAATAAAGATATTTATTGGGATAAGGTAAAATCATTTGTCAAAAACTGGGAAGATATTAAAGAGCTTATAAATGGAGCTCAAAAACCATTTGCTTTTATTATTGGTAAAAATGGAGGTGTAACCAAATATTCATTTTAATAATCCGCACTTGGGAAAGATAAATATTATAGGCCTCTCTTTGATTTGTGCGTTTCCATTTCGGTTGGTTTGAAAAAGTTCTTAATCAGTTCTATTCGCTTCCCGATATCTCAAATATCG
>CANGSR010000093.1 GCA_947456055.1 Chitinophagaceae bacterium | reverse complement strand
GTTGAATGAATTCTTTACCAGGTTTGTCTTCCAAACTATAGTAACCATTTGGAAATAATTTGTTAGGACCATGTGGTTGTACCAAATTGCCTTCCCTTTTTGCACCAAAAAAAGCAACTACAAACTGACCAGTTATATAATTATGTGGTATGAATTCTAAATTACTAATTACAATTTTAGCTTTAGGAATATTTTGTAGATAATAGGGGCTTATTATTAAAATTAGTGATTCCTTTAACTCATTTAATAATGTTGTCTTTCCACTTCCATTTTTCCCAGTTATGATAAGGTGTTTTCGTTCGGTTTCAGATAAATCAATTTCAAAATCCTTTATGTTCAGGACTTCGTTGATTCTTATTTTGGTAGCAAATATTTCTTCCATACCGATTTTAAATTATTTACCCAAAACTACTTAATTTCTGTAAAATGGGTACTGAGAATTAAGATGTGGCTTTTGAATTGAGCATTGTGATATTAAGGCTTTTTCATAACCAGTCTAGCCTCATAATTTTCCACACCCTATTGTTAATAACCCTATATATTCACTGTATAAAAACAGGGTGTTTTATGGGCTAAATATTGTTTTTTATTGTTGGCAGGGTGAAATTTTGACTAATTTTGCTGACATTAAAAATTTACTGAATGAAGTTTACTTTTTATGGCCATTCAAGTTTTTCTATTGAAACTGATGGTAAAAAACTGCTGTTCGACCCTTTTATAAGTGCCAACGAACAGGCGAAGAATATTGATATCAACTCTATTGAAGCCGATTACATCCTTGTTAGCCACGGTCATGCCGACCATATTGCTGATGTGGTTGCTATAGCCGAAAGGACAGGGGCCACGGTAATCTCAAATTTCGAGGTGGTGACATGGTTAAAGGGACAGGGAGTAAAAAATGCCCACCCTATGAATTTCGGCCCTGCTAATTTTCCATTTGGTAAACTCCATTTCCTGCCTGCATGGCATAGTAGTGGCCTGCCCGATGGTAGCTATGGCGGTAATCCAGGTGGATTTTTACTACAGACTGCCGAGCATAATTTCTATTATAGTGGCGATACCTGCCTGATGATGGATATGCAGTTGATACCACGATATGCCAAACTGGATTTCGCCATATTGCCTGTAGGGGGTAATTTCACTATGGATGCTGCCGATGCGGTTATTGCGGCAGAGTTTATACAGTGTACTAAGGTTATTGGGGTTCACTTCGATACATTCGGCTATATTGTTATTGACCACAGTAAAGCAAAAGAAATATTTTCTGCCGCCGGGAAAGAACTAATATTGCCGGCCATTGGGGAAACTATTATGTTGTAGTGTATTTGTGGGCATTAATAGTGCTTGCTAGTCTTACTCCATAAATAGCGCAATGGTTTTGGCTAAAGCCAATTTAAATAATATGTTTACCCCCGGCCTAAAGGCCGGGGCTACTGATAGGTTAATTTTGTAGTCCATTATTTAGATTGCAATTGAAGTGTAAAATAATTGAGCTTTGGATTTTGCTTGGTGATTTTGGCTAAAGCCAATCTAAATAATATGTTTACCCCAGCCTAAAGGCCGGGGCTACTGGTTAGAAAGAATTGGATACTTGAAATTAAATTAGATAGTAGCACCTCTGTTTTGATTAAATAGAATCTGGTTGTTACTAGAAATGATTGCCAATTGATTGATAGGTGTGCTTTGATAGTAGTATTCAGGGCAGGTAAAGAGTAGGCCTGGGTAAAAAATAAGAATTCACGTAATAAAATGGACCTCGTCAGAGGTTAGGTTATATGGCTAAAGTAATAGCGATTGCAAATCAAAAGGGTGGGGTAGGGAAAACTACTACAGCAATAAACCTTGCAGCCAGTCTGGCTGTGCTGGAATATAAAACATTGCTAGTAGATGCCGATCCTCAGGCCAATAGTACTACAGGCAATGGGTTTGACCTGAAAAATATCAAGTTGAGCCTTTACGATTGTATGGTTAATGATACGCCTATAGCACAGGTGGTATTAGAAACTGATACACCTAATTTGAGCCTGCTGCCAAGCCATCTGGATCTGGTAGGGGCGGAGATAGAATTGATTAACAGACCAAACAGGGAATTTGTTTTGCGTAAGGGTTTGGAGCCGGAGCTTGATAAATATGACTTCATTATTATCGACTGCTCTCCTTCACTGGGTTTGATAACTGTGAATGCCTTAACAGCGGCCAACAGTGTGGCCATACCTGTGCAGTGCGAATATTTTGCACTTGAGGGCTTGGGTAAGCTACTCAATACCATTAAGATTGTGCAAACAAGGATCAATTCGAACCTGAAAATAGAGGGTATATTGATGACTATGTATGATGGCCGGTTGAGATTGAGTAACCAGGTGGTAGAAGAGATTAAGAATCACTTCGGCACAATGGTATTTAATACCATATTGCACAGAAATACCAGGCTGGGTGAGGCGCCAAGTTTCGGGATGCCAGCACTGCTTTATGATGCCGAGAGTACAGGAGCTATCAACTACCTGAACCTGGCAAAGGAAATATTGCAGAAGAACAACATGACTAAAATTAAGAACGAGGATAAAATTTTTGAAACTGATGAGCGCGGTGCAGACAAATAAGAAATCGGCTTTGGGAAAAGGTATCAGGGCATTACTGGATACTATAGATGAAGATATGCAGACCCCGAATGCCGGTGTACCCGCAGTTTCAGGCCAGCAGAATAATTCTGTTGCCCGTATCCCGCTGGAGCAGATAGAGGTAAACCCTAAGCAACCGAGGCGTGATTTTGACCCTGCTGCGCTTAAAGAGCTTTCGGAAAGTATAAAGATGCACGATGTGATACAACCTGTAACGGTTGTAAAGTCGGGGCATAATTCTTACCACCTTATTTCGGGTGAACGCAGGCTGAGGGCATCAAGAATGGCTGGCCTGAAAGACATCCCTGCATATGTGCGCACGGCTGATAGCCAGGAAATGCTGGAAATGGCATTGCTGGAGAATTTGCAGCGCGAAGACCTCAATGCTATAGAAATAGCTATAGGTTACAGACAGTTGATGGACGAGTGTGCAATGACCCAGGAGCAGGTATCGGAGCGCATGAACAAGGAGCGGAGTACCGTGGCTAATTATCTTAGGTTGCTGAAATTGCCACCTGATGTGCAGAAGGCGGTGAGGGATGGAAAATTGAGCATGGGGCATGCCAGGGCAATAATTGGTCTGGAGTTTGTGGAGCAACAATTGTATGTTTTCCGTGAAACTATCGAGAAGGGTTTATCGGTAAGGCAGGTAGAGCAGTTGGTAAAGGATATGTCGACGGAGAAGGCGCCTGCTTCTTATAAGCCTGCTCCTGTGAAATTGCCCCCGGCCTATAAAAGGATAGAAGATAATATGGCCTCTCTGTTTTCGACCAAGGTGAAGCTGGATAGAAAGAAGACCGGGAAGGGTATTATTGTGATTGAGTTTTATAATGATGATGACCTGGAAAGGATCATGGATAAGATGAGTTTGTAATTTTTTGGGATAGGGGTTTTATTGGCTCATTTGATTTAGGTGTTGTTTTTTGAAATTTTATTGTTAGAATGGTGATTGTATTATGTTTTAAGCACACGATATTTTGGCTAAAGCCCAATACCTAATAGCTTTTTTCCCCGGCCTAAAGGCCGCGGCTACTATTGAAAGGATGTATTAGTATTGAGTTCTTACTTATTTCCTGCTATACTTAAATGAGGCCTATATATCCCTGCCTTTTTAAGTGCCACAAACAAAGAGACCTCTATCGGCTAACTACTAAATACTAACGACTATTTACTAACCACCAAATACTACCTACTAACTTCTATCCACCACCAACTATCTACTAAACACTAAAGACTATATACTAAAAATGGAGCAGTGGGAAAAAGACGCAAAGGAACACAGGAAGGCATATAAATACTTACTGGAGCGGGGCAATTATAATAAGATGCTTGCCGCATTGCCAGAGCTTCATGATGCAGCGTTCGAAAAGATAGATTGCCTCACCTGTGCCAACTGTTGTAAAAACCATAGCCCCCGTTTTAAACAGCCTGATATAAAGCGCATTGCGAAAAGCCTGAGGATAAAAGAAGGCGAGCTAGTGGCCCGATACCTTATGATAGATAAGGAGGGAGATTATGTATCACGCACTAAGCCATGCCCCTTCCTTGCTGAAGATAATACCTGTAATATTTATGATGACCGCCCAAGTGATTGCAGCCGCTACCCCTATACCGATGAGGATGTGTTCCTGAACAGGGTAGAGCTGACCTTGAAAAATACTACAGTATGCCCTATAGCCTTTAATGTGATGGAGGCATTATTGAAGTTGTAAGGTATCAGTGTAAATTAAGATATAGTCTGTAATAATTAATCAAAATTAACTTTTGCCCTACAGTGTTTGCTAAGTAATTAGATTGATGAGAATTTGACTTTTGGTCAATGGTGAAATATTACCCACCCAAACTTTACTACATCATTTTTTTATATTAACTTTACGTGTTAATTTAAGGCTCTATATGTGCAGGATAGTAATTTTGCTTGTTTTTCTGTTTTTCCCCAGCCAATTACTATCACAAATATTACCTAAAGAAGGCGCTACACTCAATTATAGATTAGTTGGATTCCAGGTGCCATCAGCAATAAAAAGTACTGGTTATGCAATTGAAATAGCAAAAGGTAATTTCAATAATGTAGACTCATTCGTAAAAAATATTGTACAAAAAGTAAATTGTAAAGGGCGCAGGAATATTGTAGAAGTGCCGGCATTTGGGAAACAATACACCTGGCGTATTTCACCTGATTCGAAAATTAATAATGAAGTTACCAGCAGTTCCTCATTTCATCATTTTAGTACTGGCTTACTACCCGAGGTTGATACTCACCAGGTTCGTTTGAGGGTTACCCAAAAGGCGAAAAAATACCAGGATGCATTAGTATTTATAGATGGCAATAGGGCTCTTTACGACATGAAGGGTAATCCATTATGGTATTTGCCAATTATTGAAGGAAGTGCTACCACCCCGCATGACCTAAAATTATCAAATGGCTCAATCACCTGCCTGGTAGATGAACAGATTTATGATTTGGATTATAATGGATCAATTATCTGGAAAGGCCCAAACACTGGCGATGTGAGTGGTGATAGCATAGAGCATTACAACCACGATATTATTAAACTGGAAAATGGCCATTACCTCACTATTGGTACTGAAAATGTTTTATGGAATTCAAAATACCCAAGTGAAAATGATAGTGCATTAATTATACCCAATGGAACAAAAAATGAAAGGAGTATGATAACCTCACATTTTTTAGGCAAAGACTATCATAAACTACCACTGGCAACTTTAATAGAATATGATAAGGATGGGAAAGTGGTTTGGTCGTGGAGGTACTCCAGGTATTTCAAGGAGTCGGATATTTATAAATACAAGAAATTGAATGGCATGCCTGACCTTATGACATTACATAATAGCCTGGCAATAAATGAAAAGGATGGATTAATCTATTTAGGTTTCAAAGCTATTAACCGGATAATAAAAATCAAATACCCCGAGGGGAATATTACCGGCACGTTTGGGGAGCAATACATGCCCAATGGGAAAGTAAAAACAGAATCAATGTTTTGTGGGCAGCATAATATAAGAATCAACTCAGCTGGCCAGTTGTACTTATTCAATAATAATTGTTGTTATACTGATAGGGTGCCAGAGATACTCATTTTTAAAGAGCCAGCATCATTAAAAGACACATTGCAAAAGGTTTGGGAATATAAGTGCGCAATAGATGGCGATACTAAGATCCATCTTGATTCCAATAAAAGACCTGTATATAATTTTTTAAGGGGTGGAACTGTTCTTGAATTACCTGATAAATCAATTTTTGCGGTTATGTCGGGTAATTATAGCAAAGTATTTATCATAACCCGTGATAAAAAAATAGTTTGGGGTGCAGTGCCTGAAAAATGGAACCAGGAAAAAATGATTTGGGAACCGATTTTCCAATACCGGACAAATATTATATACAACCGTAAGGAATTTGAAAGGCTTGTTTGGTGTGCCGAATCTGCAATATGATGTAATGAATACTACTGCTTCTTTATTCAGGTAATCAATATATTGTCTTATTGTTTATTATATAGTTTGTACGGGCAAAAACGTAGGATTAAGTTGCTTTTTTATTTTTATAAAAAGGACTAAATGGTATTTAATTGAGCAAGGTTAAGCCTGGCATTTACTTTTCATCTGCATATATCCTGATTCTTATAACTAAATTCCCATTTCGGTTTTTTATTAGTGATAGGTAAAAATAAGTTTCTTAAATTTAAGTTGTTAATTCAAAAGGAATAAACTAGGAAACAGTGAATTAGGGCCAATATAAAGTTACTGTATTACTGTTGCGAGTAAGTGTGTAGATTAAATTTTCAACAAAAGCAAAAGAGGGCTAAAATAGTTATGCACAAATAAATGTGTATAATGTTAAAATTTTTCTTGCAAATTTTGTTTTTGTCAACTTAACCTATTAAATTTACTTTTTGAAATATTTTGTGTGAAGTCTGCATTGTGGGGTGATTTTTGTTTTTAGTTAAAATTAAGTGTAAAGTCTTTGTTTTTCAGTTTGATGATTTAATACCTTTTCTGGTATGCCACAAGCATAATCTGCCAGGAAAGGGGTGAAAAATCGTTATTTTCTGATAATATTGTACTTTATATTGCTTATTTGTTGTTTATTTCGTTAACTGTTTATATATTGCCACGTTTTAAAACCAATTATTTTTTATGAAACCATTTTACCTTCTAAGAATTGCACTCCTGATGCTACTATTTTCAGGATGGAATCGGAGCTCTATCGCTCAGACAACCACATTCGTTTACTCGGGTGCGGTAATGCAGACATACTCTGTGAATGCAGGGATTTTTTCGGTTACCGTTGATGTCAAAGGGGCACAAGGCGGTAATGACAATCTGGGCTATGGTACGGGCGGAAATGGTGGCCGCGTACAATGTGCTATTGCTACTACTCCGGGAACAGTACTTAATGTATTTGTTGGCGGTGTAGGTAGTCCTGGTGTTTCTTCATCTTCTGGTGGAACAGGTGGTTTCAACGGTGGTGGAAGGTGTACTTACTATTATGGTGGTTCAGGCGGTGGTGCTTCCGACATCAGGGTTGGTGGTTCTGCACTTACTAACCGTGTAGTAGTTGGTGGCGGTGGTGCCGGTAGCGGTTATGGCTGCTCAAACGGTAACGGTGGTGCGGGTGGTTTCCCTACCGGTGGTAATGGTAACTATTGCAGTACTTATAATTCTACTTATGATGGAGCTGGTGGTAGCCAGACAGCTGGTGGTGCTACAGGATCAGGTGGTTCTACAAATAATACACCAGGCTCATTAGGCTTAGGTGGTAATTCGCAATATTATGGCGGCGGCGGCGGCGGCGGCTATTATGGCGGTGGCGGTTCTTATTATTATGGTGGTGCTGGTGGTGGTTCAAACTATGCCAGTTCGACTTTAGCTAGCTCAATTACTCATACATCAGGTTCTAATACAGGTAATGGTGCTGTTACTATTACAGGTATCTGTACTCCTCCTACAGGTGGAGCTATTACAGGTACTACTACTGTATGTGGTGCTGGTGTGATTTCTTCTTTAACTGCAACTGGTTCTATTGGTGGCCAATGGTATAGTTCTAATCCAGCAGTAGCTACAGTAACAAATACAGGTGTTGTAACCAGTGTTGGTGTTGGTACTACTATTATTAGTTATGATCTTGTTTATGCATGTGGTGGTGCTAATGCTACAACAGTATTTACAGTTAATGCAATTCCTACACCAATTTTCCCTGTTACAACATCTACAGTATGTGCAGGTGCTTCTATAACATTAAATGATGTTACCCCAGCTGGTACCTGGTCGAGTGACAATACATACTTAGCTACAGTTAATCCTATTTCAGGTATTGTAACTGGTGTTTCTGGTGGTATTGGTACAATAAGGTATACAGTAACAGCAACAGGTTGCTCAACTACTACAACTGTAAACGTAAATTCTGCTCCTGCTCCAATAAGCGGTACACCAGTTGTTTGTCAATTTGGTAATACATTATTAAGTGATGCTACCCCAGGTGGTAACTGGACTTCTAGTAGCCCGGTTTTAGCAACTGTAACTTCAGGTGGTTTGGTTACAGGTGGTACTCCAGGTTCTGTTAATATTATTTATACACTTCCTTCTACAGGATGTTCAACTTCTATTCCTGTTACAGTAAATTCATTGCCAGCTACTAATTCAGTAACAGGTGGTGGTAGTTATTGCCCAGGTGGTACAGGTGCTTTGGTACGTTTGGTAAATAACTCTACAAGTGGTATCAATTACCAATTATATAATGGGTCAGTAGCAGTTGGTGGTCCGGTTGCCGGCAATGGTAGCATCCTTAGTTTTGGTAACCAAACAGCAGTTGGTACATATACAGTATCGGCAACTAATAGTGTTACAGGTTGTACAAGGGCAATGACCAATAGTGCAGTTGTTACATTGAATCCAAACCCAACTCCATACACAATGTCAGTTTCAGGTTCAGGCAGGTTCTGCCAGGGCGCTTCAGGAGTTAATATCCAATTAGATAATTCAGATAATGCTATCCAATACCAGTTATTGATTGATGGTGTTCCAAGTGCATTCAGTTCAGTACTTGGTTCAGCTGGTACTCCTATTGATTTCGGTTCAGTATTTTCAACTACATTCTCAGAGCCAGGCGTTTATACAGTTTTCGCATTCAATCCTTCAACAAGTTGTACAGCTTTGATGCCAGGTAGTATTACAGTAATAATGAATGATACACCAGGTGCACAAAATGTAATTGGTGGTGGTAGTTATTGTGTAGGTTCATCAGCTGGTGCTCCAGTAAGACTTGCGAATTCTGTTCCAGGTATCAGTTACCAGTTATATAATTCTTTAGGTACTGCTGTTGGCAGCCCACTTATGGGTACTAATGCAGAACTTAACTTTGGTGCTACTACAGCAATGGATCCTACTTATTATGTAATGGCAACAAATCCTGTAACAGGTTGTACTGGTATGATGAATGGTTCAGTTGGTGTAACTCCAATTGATTTACCAATCGCTTATCCAGTTAGTGGCGGTGGTGTAATGTGTGCCGGTGGTACTCCATTAGATATTAATCTTACTACTTCTGAGTTTGGTAAAGATTACCAATTAATGCTAGGAAGTACAAGGGTTGGTCTTCCGGTTTCAGGTGGCGGTAGCTCAATCAGTTTCGGTGCATACTCAACTGCAGGTAACTATACAGTATTTGCTACAGATGCATTCTATGGTTGTACATCATATATGGGTGGTTTTGCTACAATCCATGTTAATCCACTACCAGCAAACCAATCATTAACTGCAGGTGGCAGCTATTGCGCAGGCGGTGCTGGTTTAGCAGTAGGTGTTATGAATTCAGAAATGGATGTAGATTACGAACTTTTCCATAATGGTACCACAACTGGTACTGTGGCCCACGGTACAGGTGCAGGATTTAACTTTGGCACTTATACCACTGCTGGCGATTATACAGTACATGCTGCAAATGCTATTACAGGTTGTGCCAGCAATATGACAGGTACATCTTCAATATTTATTAACCCATTGCCAGCTGCCCATACAGTTACTGGCGGTGGTGCTTATTGTGCTACTGGAGCTGGTGTAAGCGTTGGTCTTGATTTCTCTGACCTTGGCGTTAACTACCAATTGATGAACGGTACTGCAACAGTAGGTACTGCAATCGGCGGTTTAAACTCTGAATTAAGTTTTGGTGCACAAACAACAGCTGGTACATATTCTATTAATGCAATTAATGTTGCTACTGGCTGTACAAGTACAATGACTGGTTCTGCCCCTGTAACTATTAATCCATTACCTACTGCTTATTCAGTAACAGGTGGTGGTAGTTTCTGCGCAGGTGGTTCTGCTCCAAGTGTTAATCTTTTGAATACTACAACAGGTATTGATTACAAACTTTGGAATGGTTCTACATTAGTAAGCACAATGAGTGGTACTGGTACCGGTATGTCATTCGGTCCTCAATCAACACCAGGTGTTTATTCAATTACAGCTTCCAACCCAGCTACATCATGTGTTAAAAACATGACAGGTAGTGCAACAATCAGCGTTAATCCATTACCTACAACATTCGTAGTATCTGGTGGTGGTAACTATTGTTCAGGTGGTACTGGTGTTCATATCGGTTTAACTGGTACTAACACTGGCGTATCTTACCAGTTATCAAATGGTACAACTTCAGTTGGAACAGCAATCTTAGGTACAGGTTCTTCAATTGATTTCGGTTCTTTCACAGGTACTGGTGTTTATACAGTTCATGCTAATAACATGACAACTGGTTGTAACAGCAACATGGCTGGTACAGTTGGTGTTACAGTTAACCCACTTCCTACTGCTTATCCGGTAACTGGCGGTGGTAACTACTGCCAGGGTGGTACTGGTGTTCATGTAGGTATTGCAAATTCTGAAACTGGTGTAAACTATACACTATACAATGGCACAACAGTAGTAGGTACACAGAATGGTTTAGCTGGTCTTCCAGTTGACTTCGGTACACAAACTGCTGCTGGTTCTTATTGGGTAGCTTCAACAAATTCATTAACAGGTTGCAATAACAACATGGCTGGTAATGTAAATGTTGGAATCAATCCTTTACCAGGTATCTACACTGTAACTGGTGGTGGTATCTATTGCGAAGGTTCTGCTGGTGTTCGTGTTGGCTTAAGTGGTTCAGTAGGTGGTTTCAGCTACCAGTTAATGAATGGTTCTACTCCTACAGGTTCTGCAGTATTAGGTAATGGTGCAGCTATCGATTTCGGTATTCAGTCATCTACTGGTGTTTATACTGTTAAGGCTTCAAACGTTACTACTTCATGTTCAGCTAATATGTCAGCTAGTGCTAACGTTACAGTTAACCCAAGACCAGCTGTTTATAATGTAACAGGTGGTGGTAGCTATTGCGCAGGTGGTACTGGTGTTGCAGTAGGCCTGATTGGTTCTTCTTACGGTATTAACTACCAATTATACAATGGTTCTGCTGTTATCGACCTTCCAATTGGTGGTACTGGTGCTCCGCTTAACTTCGGATTGCATACACCAGCTGGTACTTATACTATTAAAGCAACTAACGTTCTTACCGGTTGTACAAATACAATGGGTAGTTCTGCAACAATCAATATCACTCCTACTGTTGTTCCTTCTGTAACAATCTCTGCTACACCAGGTAATACAGTATGTGAAGGTGCTGCTGCAACTTACTCTGCAACTTCAGTAAATGGTGGTACTTCACCAGCAATTGAGTGGTTAGTAAATGGTACACACATGGGTACTGGTGCTTCTTTCGGCTATGTTCCTGCAAACAACGATGTAGTTATGGCTAAAATGACTAGCAATGCAACTTGCCCATCTATACCAGTTGTTAATAATTCTACTACAATGACTGTAATGAACTATGTATTACCATCAGCTTCAATTACTGCTTCTACTCCTAACATGATTTGTGCTAATACAAATGTTACCTATACTGCGTCTACAACTAATTCAGGTACTGCACCAGTGTATACTTGGTTGAAGAATAATGTAAGCGTTGGTACAGGTCTTAGCTATTCTTACCAGCCATCAAATGGTGATATCATCAGCTTCATGATGGTAAGCAATAAGATGTGCCGCAGCATGGATACTGCTTTTAGTAATGATTATGTAATGGGTATTATACCAGTGTTTGTACCTTCATTCAATATCACTGCTCACCAGGGTCCAAAGATTGGTGTAGGTATCAGCGATACTTTGAGGGCTGTTGTAACAAATGCTGGTCTTAATGAGCTTTCTTACGCATGGAATATCAATGGTATGAATATCCCAGGTGCTAACCAGGCTAAATATGTTGCTGATACATTATTCAACAACGATACTATCTCTTGTACAGTATCAGGTATGGGTCAATGTGGTGGTTCTTCAGTATCTAAAGGTGTAAGGGTTCATTTGGAAAACCTTGCTGTTACTTCTGCTAACTATGGTACTGAAATCAAGGTTATGCCTAACCCTAACAATGGTAATTTCAACATTGTTGGTTCTATAGGTTCTACTTTTGATGAAGAAGTTACTATCGAAATCACTAACATGGCTGGTCAGGTTGTTTATTCAAACCACACTATGGCTGTTAGCGGCAATGTAAATGAGCAAGTTCAATTGTCAAATAACTTGGCTAATGGTAACTACTTGTTGAACATTCGTTCAACTTCAGGTAACTCAGTTTACCGTTTGGTTATCGAACAATAATCAATACTAAATGGGTTAAACCATTTAATTAATATAATCGGGCTTCATTCTTAGAGAATGGAGCCCGATTTGTTTTATGGGAATTGGCCTTTCCATTATTTTGGAGCGATGATTTTTATAGTTGACCAATTGACTTGCTCATTTCTTATTATATTGTGCCATAATTCCTACCTAGGGACAATTAGACAGGTTCAATTGAGTTGCAAACTGTTATTATTTTCCTTATAAAATGCTATGGTGAGCGCTATTGGCGAGTGTGGTTTTTAAGCGAATTTAGATTGCCAATAGGAAGCCTCACCCGGCTCCTCTCCCTGTGAGAAAGCGGGATTGGCAGGAGTAGGTGTTGCACCCTGAAATTTCTGAATGTATTATTTTGGATGTTTCGTCCTCTCTTAGATAATATTATTTCTAGATTTTTTTTAGTAGCCCCGGCATTTATGCCGTGGAAAGGTGGTGAAATAGAAGTTGGCTTTAGCCAAAATTAGTATGCGAGGATTCCATGCACACTAATTTTGGCTGAAGCCTATGTATCTTGTTATTTCATTCCCAAGCCTGAAGGTATGGGCTACTAAATGTGCATGCTATTTATAGTTTGTTTGTTATAGGATAAATCAAATTTTGAGCTGCTGGATAAGATCTTATATGAATTTGGACAAATAAAAATAGAACAATCACATGATGTGTTTGTTCCATTTCCTTTTATTCTTGGTATAACACGTTTTCTGCCTTTCTACCTAAATCAAGTATTTGTTTCAGTTTTGATTATAAACTGGTGATAAACAAAATCTATTGCTGAGGTTGTGGACCAGGTCTATTATCAGGTGCGCCTGGAGGAGGTGGTGGTGGACCTTGCCTATCTTCTGGCCCGCCATATGGAGGTGGTGGTGGCCAATCCGGTCGTCCGGTTCCATGTGGTGGACGATGTTCCCCATCATTTCTATCCCTTCCTGGTCTATCATTTTGGCCCATTCTTTTAATTAAATCACCTATTACTTTATCGAAGTCTTTTTTCTGGCCCTCAGTACAAATAGTTCTTACGTTATTGAAATGGCTAAATGTGGCTGATTCTGTAGCAGCCTGGTTTTTGCCAATTTGTTGGGTAAAGGAATCTATTTGTGACTGGTTATAATTAGTTCCTAATTTGCTGAACAGTTGTTCTCTAAGATTTTTGGATTCATCCCTCAATCTTTTCATGTCACCTTGATGAATGGCAATCAGGGAATCGTATTGCTTTATCTGGCTTTCACCAAATTGGAGGTTCCGAACCAGGAAATTGCGTGGAGACTCATTATTTGGTCGGGGTGGTGGTCCTGGTTTCAGCCATAGGATTACTATCAGGCTTAGATTGCATAATACCAGTAATACTATGGTAATTATTGTGATTCTTAATGCCCTGCTCTCTTTCATATACTAGTAATTGTAAGTATTATTCATTTGTAATTCAGTAGTAAACGGGTTCTGGTTTACTTGTTCGGCTATGTTTCTTGATTTATTCCTATTGGTGTAATAAATTATTGTGCCGATATTTATCATCAACAATAGCATGGCTGCTGCAGCCCATTTTACAACGGGTAGTTTTACAATTTTGGCTTCCTTTTTGTTTAATTTCTTATAGATCTGGTCATAAAGATCAGGTGATGGTTGGGCATGTTGAAT
>CANGSR010000092.1 GCA_947456055.1 Chitinophagaceae bacterium | reverse complement strand
CACACCTAGCGGTAGGCAGGTATTAGTAGGATTTTAGTACAAGGAGGATTCTCACCATTATACTTATTTATATAAAAAAGAGGAAAGGCTCCACGCCTTTCCTCTTTTCACATTTTAATATATCAACGACTATTGTTTAACAATGGTCTTATTCAGCATTGTCCCATCAGCCTCTATAAGCTGAAGCAGGTAGGGGGCATTTGGCAAATTGTGCAGGATTATTGATTGCCTACCTGATGCTATTGTTCCGTTACATACTTGTTGCCCTACAAGGTTCAAGATTTTGTAGGTGGTATTGGCAGTAGCATTTTCTATTATCAGTTCTTCGTTTACCGGATTGGGGTAAATACGCACTAAAGAAGCAGGAATAGTAGGAACACCCAATATGCCAATAATATTGGTCACCTTATTGGTCATTACCACTTCATTGTCATCGAAGTAGATACCAGCCCTATTATTAATCATGGTTCCATTTGGTAAGCCGGGTTTTAGATCGATGTCGTAAACCAACAAGCCATCGCATTGGCCATGGTGGCTACTATCAAGCAGGTTAATATTTGGGAAGGCAAATTTCACGATGGTATGACCAGCACCCTTAAGTTGGGTAATAATCATATTGGCCGAACTGCTGATGAGATTTAGGCTCTTAGGATTTACATAGCCCGACAGGGTATCAATTATATAGATGTTGTGGGCGGTATCATTTCCGGTATTTTCAAAACCTATACTGTACCTCAATTGAGTAGACGGGGCAATATACCATGATGGGCTCACCATTATTTCGTTAGGATCGTAGGACGATTTTACAGTGTCTGTTTCAATCTCGGTATTATTTGATGTATCTACATCTCCTCCATTTGGGGTGATAGATGCTTTAAAATTCACAGTATCACCGGGTAGCAACCATGCTCCAGGCACTTCGAGGTTTACCTGAATTTTATCTGGATTCAGGTATCCTAAAGAGGCCAAATCCCAGGTAATATTATTACCAGACACCAAAGAAGGTGTAGGGTAGGCATTCTGGTAATGGTATTTGGGACTGAAAGTGAGATTTAATGTGGCATTTTCAGGATTGCACCACGAGTTGGCTGCATTGATTAATATCTGCTGGTGGTGGCGCCCTGTCATTGCCATAGTATTTACCGACAAATCATAACTCAGTGAGCCCATGCACCTTAATCCAAAATAGCCCTTATTTGTTTTGCCATAAAAAGTATCAGTAATCACCCCTGAGGCTGGGCAGGTGATCACCAGGGCAGATGAAGGTAGTGCCCTGAATTTATAGACATCGCCCGGGTTGCCGTAGGCAATATAATACAAGCCGCTGGTAACCGATACAGTATCAATTGCTACCCCATTTGAATCAACCGCTATCCGCACGGGATAAGGATTAAGGATATCAGCATGTTCGTCGAACACGCAGGTACCTAATGAGTCGAAGTAAACTTCTAATGGTATGCTTTGGCAAAGAGCCACATTATGCGAATAGCTAATAGAATCAACTGCTGTTGTGCCGTTGTAAAGGACATGTTTTATAGTGAATTTGCCAGAGGTGGCATAAGTCTTACTGATGTCTATGTATCCTATAGCACCGGTATGGGTGAGCAATGAATCGAAAGAATGGCCATCGCCAAAGTAAGTTGTGATATGCTGGGTGCTGTTGTAAGATTTAGAGACCACCCTAAAGTGCAGGCCTGCACAATTATTGCCGGTATAGACCATAAAGCTGTCTGATGCATAATCGGGTAATGTGGTGGTTCTACGGATTACATTATTAAATGCATCTGCAATCAGCATATTATTGCCAGCATCCATACACATTTTGTAAGGCGAGTGGAATGATGCGGCAGTGGCAGGCCCATTATCACCGGTATAGGCTAATGAACCATTGCCGGCATATAAGGTAATGATACCATTTGCATCTACCTTCCTGATGGTATTAGAATTATCGTCGCCTATATACAGGTTGCCCTCACCATCAAGCACAAGCGCAAATGGTGTCATGCCCGCAGCAATTGCCGGACCCCCATCACCACTTGGAGTACCTGAGCCATTGCCGGCAATGGTGGTGATAATACCAGCAGGATTTATCATGCGTACCCTATAGTGCATATTGTCGGAAATATAAACATTGCCATATAGGTCGCATACTACATCCGAAGGGCTATATAATGAGGCCGCTGTTGCCGCCCCACCATCGCCCAAACCACCTATACCACCACCTGCAAAAGTGGTTATAATGCCATGGGTATCAATCTTTCTTATTTTATGCCCAAGCACTTCTGCCACATAGATATTACCCGATATATCCATAGCCATACCTACAGGTCCGTTAACACCTGCTGCCGTAGCTGCCCCACCATCACCGGTTGATGTAAATGTGCCATTACCTGCTATGGTAGTAATAATACCTGCCGTATTAATCTTTCTTACGGCACCGCTGCCATAATCGCAGAAAAGGACATTACCAACTGGGTCAACAATTACCCCACTTGCAACATTGCTAATATTGGCAAGGGTTGCCGCACCACCATCGCCACTATAGCCGTTTATTGCAGTTCCGGCAAAAGGAGTTACAATCCCCATCCTGTCCACCTTTCTTATTACTGCATTATTGGCATCGGCAATATATGTATTACCCATGTTGTCTACCGCTACCCCATATATAGAGTGGAACGTGGCCGCAGTAGCAGGCCCACCATCGCCACTATAGCTCCTCACCCCCGTACCAGCTACTGTAGTAACTATTTGTGCCTGGGTAGATAGAGTAGCAACCAAGCTTAATGCAAGCAATGTGCCCCTGCTAATGCTAGAAAACAAGATAGAGGTAAATGTTTTTTTCATTTGGTTTGATTAGAATTGTCTACAATGTAGTAAAAAATAGCCTATGGATACTGAAAAGTACCCTTACCTGCATATAAGACATTGTTTTTATGCAAAGGGTTGGGCAATTTTGGTTTAGAATCAGAATTTCCAGAATTAAAGAATTTTCAGAATAGGTGCATTATCCCCCCTCGGTTGGGCGTAAACCATGGTTGGGCGTAGACTCTGTCTACGTCCTCGTGGCAGCCAGTCTCCCGACTGGCGATACTATTACCCCAATTCAGGAGAATTGCAGCCTCTGGGACGTTTCGGGAGACTACGACCAGCTACCGAGCTACGTTTTACTCCTTTACCAGCTTTCTTACCACTACATCATTTATCCTCACCAGATACAAACCAGGACTCAGACTTTCAATATCAAGTTCCTCTACCCCATTAGTCATGGTATGGGTAAGCAAGGTTTGGCCAAATAGGTTGGTGATACTAATATTGGTTTGTGCCAGTGTAGATGCTATACTCAAGGTATTATGAGCGGGGTTTGGGTATAGCTGCACTGAATTAGCATTTGTCATTGGGTCATTAACCCCGTTGGTAGGTAGGGTTATATGGCCACAACCATTATAATAGAGTAAATCTTTTTCCGTAACATCAAAACCTGATGTACCAAAATAGGCACTATAATCATGTAATATACCAAAAGGATATTTGTATAATGTTACAGGTCCGTAGGTTTCAAAAGGAGGATGATACGCATTACCATAAATGTCGGTATTAGCAGTTCCGTAAGCTGTACCTACAAAACAAAAGCTTGAATCATTCTGGAAAATAAATTGAAAATTCCTATTCTTATATTCCTCAGGCATCAGTACAGTATCGAATACCAGGGTGCTGCTAATTGTAAATGTACCACTAATAGACCTGTAGGTATAAACAGGATTAAATGGAATAAAACCAGAAATACTATAGGCTAATAATGTTGCCCTCCAGCCTGAATAGGAATAGGTAATAGGCCCAAGTGTAGAGTCTATTGATTGGATAGTGTCTAATTCATACCTATGTGGTGGATTACATGATGGTGTTGGTAATTCCTGACCCATGTAACCAACACAAAGACCGTATTCAAGCACATCACCTACATGCAATCTGGTAAGGTCATTTGGTGATGGATTGGAGTAAGGTATAATATTAAATATTGAGTTGAATTTGTCGGGGTGAAGACCTGTTGATGGGCTATGAATAGGGAGATCAGTAATATGGGGATTGACAACATTTTGCAAGTAGTAGTCAACTAAGGCATCATAAAGTGCATTTGGGGCATGATAAGGAAAAGTATACAAATCAAAAACCTGCACGAAACCGTGGTTCTTACTCAGTTTCAGTTCAAAGCTATCTACATAGTCGCCACTTACATGGCCGCTTATATCGTGGGCGGATATCAAAATCCTTTTTATAGAATCCAAAACTCCTAATACCGTCATAGTGTCCTTGGCAATCATAGTTGCCTTATAGTAGCGTGTGGAGCTATCGGTGTAAAACATCCATGTATCGCCCGTAGAGGCTTGGGTATTGATAAACACGGTATCGTGCCAGATATTATCAAACAAATACCGGCCATCGTTGAGCTGAATCACCCTCTTACCCAGCCAGCTACCACCAGTGGAATCAAGCGTATTACCTGACAAATTTAAATAGCCCCTGGGGGTGTGGAAAGGGAAATATTCGGTATAACCCACATGGGTATTTACCGAGTCAATCCTGATACCCCGTAGGTATCCATTATCATTGGTGAAGTAGTTTTTTACCCCGGCCTGGAAGCACTGGTAGTTTTGGGCGTGGCAAATATTGCCAATCAATAGCAGAAAAAGTAGGATTCGTTTCATAAGGTAGTTTTTTATTATAAAGGTAAGGGTTTATTTAATTTATTGCACTATAATTTTTGGGGGATATTTTGTGGGTATCAATTAGCAGTTAATATCTGCATCGATTTGACATGTTAAGATAACAGGCATATGGTCGCTGAAAGCTAACCAATCTTGTACCTGACCTATGTTGAGGTCTATGATATTATAATGAAAACAACCACTGCCAAAAATATAGTCTATATGGTAGGGTTTGTTTATATTTTTTTGAAGGTAGAATGTAGGTTTTGATTCTTTGCCCTGCTCTTCCTTATGGTATTTGTGATAAAAGCTTGAAATATTAATTTCAGCCAGTTCTCTTACAACATCACTGTGATTCCACCATCTATCCCATTTATCCCAAATTATATTGCTGTTCAAATCACCAGCAATTATTGAATCACCTAATTTCTCTTTATGAAGTTGCAGGTATTTCCATAGCTGACCTATATAACCAAATGTAGGAGAGTTTGCCCCATGACACCATGCCCCGACTAAATTGAAGATTCCATCAACCCTACATGCAATAAAATACTTGAGACCATTTGTTTCCCAGTCAAGATTTTCAATCTGAATGCCATTTTTGGCAAATACGCCTAAGCCCTTATGGTTATTTTCACCAGTCCATAAGAAATTTCCGGCCCACTCCTTGTAAGCCTTATCTGTAGAAGTTTCCGGATTTTCACATTCCTGGATTACATAAATATCAGCATCAAAAGAGGCTATTGCCTTGAATTTTTTTCTAAATGCACCACCACAATTCCAGGTCACAATTTTGATGCTGTTGTTCATGCTGGTTCATTTTAGTTATACACTTGGTTTTAAGTATTGAGATGACTTGAATAAAAATATCTAAAGTTGTTTTGAATTACAACACAAAATTGTATTATTGCACATAAAACATATTTAATTATGAATAGAGGTAAATGGATGTTAATTATTGGCCTGATTTTAGCGATTATTGGATTAGTAATATCATATTCTAAACTGAGTTTTATTCCTGAATCCTTTATGAAGGAAGGTGGTTATACTTTAAGAGTAGGTTTGGTTTTTTGCATCTGGGGAATATTTAATTTAATTAGGGACAGGAATAAATCATAAAACTATAAATTAAACCAAATAATTAGCAATCTTGGAGTAGCCTAATTTGAATTAGTTTTACTAAACCAATTGCCTATCACTCTACAATTCCTCCAACAACTCCCTCGCCGGCCTACCCACAAACTTACCCTGCTTCACCAATTTCAATTCCTCAACAGCCTCTTTCAACTCACGTAGTATTCTACGTTTGTTGGAGTTCTTTATTGATTTAAATAATTGCTTTTTCATACAATCATGGCTTTAATTTTTCACCTGTATCAATCTCTTCACCATCGTCACATTCTTATTGTCCTTGGCTAGTAGGTAGGTGTAGCGGTAGGCCAATGAATCGAGGGAGGTGGGTGAGCTATTGATGAGCAGGATGTTGCGGTCGTTGGCGAACTTGAGGATGCCACGCACGTTGTTGGGGTGCAGCTTGCCTATTTCGTCCATCATACAGTGTAGCTGGAAGTCCTTGAAACGCTTGCTGGCCCCGTCTTTAAACACGTTGAGCAGCATAATGTTGATCATGGCTTTTACCAGCACATCGGTACCATCACTACCTACATTCGATAGTTTTTCCACCCAGTCGGTATCATTATCGTTCTCCACAATACGGAACTGCAGTTCAAACGAGTCTGACAGGGTTATTTCCTTGCCTTTGAAGTCGGTGATCTCTTTAATGAGCTGCTTCAGTAGACCTATGGCTTTTTCGTTATTCACCTTAAGGTCGGGCGAGGAGAAAAGGTTGGCACCACCCAGGCTATTGCCATGCTCGTTATTGAACTTCTTGATCTCCAGCAGCAATTGCACCACCTTATTGGCACTGGCTATTATCCTCAGCTCAATACTCTTGATCACCCCTGCAAAACTGCGGGCCACAAAGTCTTTATTAATATCGGTAATCACCTTGGCTATTTCTCCTTCCTTACTGATGATATCGCTTGTTTCCTTGCCTATCAGCTTGATGATATTGGCAAAGCGCTCGTTCACCCGCTTGCTGTATTCGGCTATTTTGTCTTCTTCTATAAACTCATTCAGCTCTTCGGCAAAGGTGAAGTAGTCCTCTTTAGAAGATAAATCAAGCCTAAACTTGAAAATATTATTCTCATAAAAGTTCCCTTTAAACTTATTGATTGCCTCTTTAAGATCATCGGTTCTCTTAATGATTGAAATATAATTTTGGTTCAGTTCATCTATAAGGAAACTACAACTTTTATCGGTTTTGTATTCATCATTTACATCCTTAGTGCCTACCCCTGTACTAATATAGCAATCGGTAATCTTAAACGAATCGAAGGCACGGAGGTCTTCTTCTATGCGGTTCAGATTGGTTTTGATGGCATAGATGCTGTCGTTTACCAGCTTTATGTCCTCGTTCAGCTTATCCCTAAGCTGGTCATACTTTTGCTTTTCGGTTTCGAATTGTTTTTCCAGCAGGCCCTTCTTGTTTTTGAAGTCGGGCACATTGTCAAACAGTTCCCTTTTGTCCTTATTGTATTCGGCCACAAGGTCGCGGTTGCTGTCTATAAACTGCAGTTCCACCCTAAGCTCACCCAGGCGGGTCAATATTTCATTCAGCCTGTCGGTATCGGCACCCTTTTCGTTCAGTTCCCGCTCCTGTTTAGACAGTATATCTCCGCTGCGCTTTTCGTATTCCTTGAGGCGCAGGGCAATTTCTTCGTTTATCTTATCAATAGCATTAGTGGCGGTTTGCTGCTCGGCCGATATCTGCTTATCGCGCTCCTTCCTCTTTTGCTCCAGTTTTTTCTTTACTTCCCCATCTATCCCAGCCAGTTCTTCACGGGCGGTGAGTTCTTCTTCGCTTAGCCTTTCAATCTCATTATTGATGTTTTCCAGGGCCAGCTTTTTCTCATGTTCGGCCTTAAGTATCAGGTCATTGAGCTGCACAGTGGCACGGTTCAGCTTACTGTTCAACTGGTTGCTTGCATACTCGGCATTCAGGCTTTTTTCCTTTAGCTCCTTTATCTGACTCTGGAATTTGCGTTTCAGCTTATCTAGTTCATCATTTTGCTTTTCTACCAGGCTGGTTATCTGCTTGCGAATGGTCTCAATTTGCTTGAGCAGGTTTTTCTTTTCCTTCTCATAATCGGCCAGGCTTTTTATAGGCGATTCCAGCTCATTCAATTCCAGCTTGATGCCATAAAAACTAGTCTCATCGGCCAGCTTTTCGGGGAACAGTCCTTTTTTGAAGAGTACGGCATCCTGGTCTATCACCTTACCAATGGTGTTTTCCCAACCCGGATTATTTTCATTAAGCCAACCATAGAGCGAGTCTTTGCTACCATCTATCTTGCTGCTTATGCTCTCTAGCTCTGCACTAAGGGAGCTCACCAGTTTGTTTTGCTTTTCCTTTTGTGCCTCGTAGTTTTCGTTGTGTTTCTTTTCTTCCAGGTCCCACTGCAATTGTATGTTTTGTATCATACTGCGCCAGTGTTCCCTGTCGGCGGTAGTCTTGCGTATGTTGCTGATATGCTCCTCAACCTCGGTTTTGAGCTTGTCAATCTCTGCCTCAAACAAGCGTGCATGCCTTATCTCTGCCTTGCGATTTTTAAGCAGGGTAATGGTATCTCTTTTTTCATCCAGGGCAGCCCTTGCCACACTCAGTTCGTTCTCAAACTCGGTGCGGGTATCTTCAAAAAGCTGGTCGTAGCGCTTATAGATACCTTCTTTAAAGTGCTGCACCCCTTCCTGTATTTTCAGCTTTTCGGCCTGCTTTATGTTTTCAAAACTGCGGATCTGGTTTTCCAGCTCGCTCAGCAGGGCATTGTATTTCTGGGTTATTTCGCGGTATTGGGTACTTAGCAAATCCCTTTCCTGCTGCAGGTTTTTCTCCTCCATATCCAGGTCGGCCTTGCGCGATACCCGCTGCAGGATGAAGCCTATATTTAGTTTCTGGTATTCATCGTTCTTGCGTTTGGCCTCCTTCAGGTCTTTTTCATACCCGTTTATGGCAAACTGTATCTTGTCTTTTTTAGCATCAAAAGCCTTTTCAGAATCAGTAAGCTTGGCTATGGCCTTATTGCGCTCGCCCTCGGCTTTTTCCAATTCATCGAGTATGGCGGGCTGTTCCATGCCTGTTTTGTGCAGTGCCCAAACCAGGTGGCGGGCCAGGCTCATCTTTTCCTTCTCCAGGAACTTGATGGCCAGGTGGATTTTAGACACCGTTTCGGCCTGCTTGCGCACCAGTATTTCGCCACTCTTATTCTTTTCGGTCCACTTATTAATGTCGTTGAGCTGTATTTCGAAATCCTTAAGGTGGTGGGTATAGTTGCCCAGGTCAATCTTAATGTCTTCCTCATTCAGCGACATGATGATGGTCTGCTTAATGAATTCAGCATCCAGCTTAGAGTTGAGGAATACATTCTGTATGGTGCGGGGAATGTTTTGGTATTGGCGGCTCTCGATAATTGAGTACTTCCTGAACTTGGGGTCCAGGCCCTTATTATTGCCATAAAGAATGTCGCGGTACTCTTCGTAACTATCGATGACTTTAGAATAGCCTACCGACTTGCCAAATTTGGTGCGGGTCTTTTCCCAGCTTTCGTGGGCCTTGCCCTTATCATCAACAAAAAAGTTCTTATCGTACGCCGAATCGAAGAAACGGAAGCATACCCTACCCTGCGACTTAAAGCACATGACACAAAATGGCCCGGTTTCCCGCACCACCTCGTAGATTACGTATGAATTGGCATAGGGGAAATAGTACTCGTCATAGCTCTTTTTTTCGCGCGATATACCCAGCTTTAGTTTATCGGCATTATAAAAGAACAAAATGGCCCGCAGGGTGGTGCTTTTACCCACACCCTGTGTACCTATAAAATGCACATTGCCATCAATAGCTATCTCAGAATACTTTATTGATGCACTGTTTATAAAAACTACTTTATTGAGGTATCTCATTTTTTACGTCGTCGGGTATGTTAATTGCCAAAACTAATTGTTCCAGGTATTTGAAAGAAGCCAATACTTTATAGCTGAGCGAAATTTCGTTTTCCAGCTCTATAAAGCAGTCTTTCTCCAGCAATTCTATCACTTTTTCTATTATGTCGCTATGCTTTTCCTTGCCACCGGTATGTTTTTTCAGGCCCACCAGTTTGTTTTTCAGTTCGGTATCAATATTGAGCCTTACCAATATTTCAGAAGGCGAAAACCTGTAGCCCGAACTGAAAGAATTATCAAAAGTCTTAAAGAAGTCTACAATATCTATCCACCTGAAGGCTATTTCCAGTTTCCTTTCCAGCTCGGCTTTAGAGGTTTCCCTTGAGAAATAAAAATACTCGTCGCCCCGCTCCAGGAAGAAGTTGATTTGCTTGTAATACTCATGCAGGTCCTGGTAATTATCGTCGATAATATTGTAGAGTTTGCGGTTATTATCATCGGTACTATTAGAGCAGATAAACTGGCCCTTAATGAGTATTTCAAATATTTCCGCCGTTTGTTTTGGTAAATCCATAGAGATGCCCTTAAATTAATTGTGCTAAGGTAGCTAATTGTATTTACTAAGGTTTTAGGGTGGTAGGGATTTTTTGAAATAGGGGGGAAATAAGGGTAGGATAAACTTGCCAGCTGGTGATGGGCGTAGCAGGTGTTGGGCATAACAGGTGTTGGGCGTAGACTCAGTCTACGTCCTGGTGGTAGCAAGTCTCCGACTTGCGAAACCATCAACTCAAATCAGGAGATTTGCCGCCTCTGGGACGTAGACAAAGTCTACGCCCAACCGAGGGGGGTGCAGCGTTTTTCCGCGATGTTCCGACAGCGACATCCGGAACCTGAAATAAAAATCCTTCTTAAAAGGCATTCAGCTTTCCACAACCAAATGAACTTTCAAAAGCTAAACTATAAAATGAATTGCGCCGGATTGCGCCACCATTGCGCCAAAAGAGCCTGGAATCTAGCTATAATTAATTGATATTCAATTAATTATACGAAGCATCAACAATAATCGGATTGAGCCGGATCGCGCCATCGGCGTTTTGTTCCGTGATATTCCGACAGGGATATCCGGAACTAAAAATAAAACCCCTTCTCAGAAGGCGTTCCTCTTCCCCAAGTCAATAAAGTACCGAAAAAACTGTAACCCCCCCACCAGTACTAAAGCTCCTATAGAAAACGAAAACATCCTGTAAATCTTAAAATCCTGTAAATCCTGATTCTAACTTACAATATTACATTTCCCATAATTAACTATATTTACACCTTATCGCCACCATAATATATAAATCATGACCGACCTGGAAATAATAAAAAGTATTGAGGATAAGCTAAATATAAAGCTGGAAGAAGGGAATTCAACATTAATATCTTGTAGCTATGTAATAGATGAGGATTTCTATGTTATAGGTCTGAATATTGACAACCACTACGCTCTTGATTTAAATTTAATTTGTGTAGAAATGATAAAGTTAAAGAGATTAAAGTCCTTAGTTTTATACTCTAATAATATAAGTGATTTAGGACCATTACAAGAAATGTATCAATTAACATATTTAGATTTGGGTAATAATAAAATTATAGATTTAACGCCACTTAAAAATCTAGTTCACCTCAATACATTGAATTTAAATAGAAATAAAATCGTTGATATTAGCCCACTAAAAGGTTTAGCAAATTTAACGGAATTAACAATAGCAAATAATAATATATCTAATATAAATGTATTAAATACGCTAAATAAAATCAACCATGTAAGTTTAAATTTCAATCAAATAGAGTTGCTGCCACCATGGATTTATGAATACCATCTAGAAGTCAATATTGAGGAGGATGATCTTTATATTGGACATATTTATCTTCATGGGAATCCATTTAAGAGTCCTCCACCAGAAATTATTCAATTAGGGAGAGCTGCCATAAAAGACTATTTTGAAGAACAAAACCGTAGAGGAGGAAGACCATTAAATGAATGCAAACTTATTTTCATAGGAGATGGTGGCTCTGGTAAAACCAGCTTGATGAGGCGTCTGGTATATGAGAAATTTAATAAAAAGGAACCCACAACACATGGTATCAATAAAATAGCCTGGGATGAACTAAAGAATAAAAATTTTGAGGAAATACGTATCAACCTTTGGGATTTTGGTGGGCAGCATATACAGCATTCCCTCCATCAGTTCTTTTTTACCGAGCGCGTAATCTATGTATTAGTACTCAATCCCCGCAATGATGAAAAGGCTGCATATTGGCTGGAACAGGTAAAGAAGCTGGGTGATGGGTCAAAGGTATTGGTGGTCTACAACTGGAAGCAGGAACAGGATAAAAAGGCTAGCTACCTAAGTAATTTTTATGAGTTGCGGAAAAAATATCCTGAAATTATGGGTCCATACTTGCTATCCTGTGCGATGAAAGGAAGTGAGGAGGAATTTAAAACTGCCCTGATTGAGACAATCAAGAACCATGAAAACCTGAATGATACCTACCCAAATACATGGTATGAAATCAAAAAAACAGTTGAAGATAAAGTAACAGTAGGGAAAAACTATGTTGGTTATGAGGAATATGAGCAATGGTGTAATGATAATGACTACAAGGATGCTGAAAGACAAAAAAGCTTGCTGGTAATACTCAACCGTATAGGCTCAATAGTATTTTTTGACAAACCAGTGCTTGACCGCCTACAAGTACTCAACCCCGAATGGATTACGACTGGGGCCTATGCAATACTCACCTCTGAAATCACAGCTCTAAAACAAGGAAGATTAACAATAAAGGATTTCAAGGAAATTTTTAAGGAGCCAAGGGAAATATTTTCAGACAAGGCCATAAAAATACAATATACCGAAAGCCATTTTGGATTTATCATCCAGTTGATGCTGGAGTATAACCTGATTTGTGAAGAGAAAGTAGGTATGCATACCGAATACTTGGTACCTTCCTGCTTCAAGGAAAAACCAGCCAAAGGCTATGAAGCACATAGACAAGATGCAAGATGGTATCGGGTACAATTTGATGCACCATTTGAGATGCTCATTATTCAGCGTTTTATAGCCCGTAAAATTGGTTTTGCGGTAAATGATGAATATTGGCAATCGGGTATTTTTATGGAGGATACCCTAAGTAAAACCTATGCATTGGCCGAAACCAATTTATATTCCTTCTGTATAGATTTTTGGATAAAAGGGAATAATGTAAGGGGGCTTTGGGAAAGTATCAGGCGGGAATTGCGAGAGGTACTTTCTATGTATAAGAAACTAGATTATAAGGAGGAGGTGCGCTATGAAGCAGAAAACAAAGTTGTATTTCTTCCCTACAAAGAGATGCTTAAAACTTTGGAAAGGGGAATAAAAGTAATTGAATACCATCCCACTTATGACATCAGCAATATTGATGTTTTGAAAGTGATGGATATGTTTCAGGAAAGGTCACAAAGCAATAGAATTATCTATAAGATTGAAACGATTGAAACCAAAAATAAGGTCATTAAAATTTTCCTAGCCTCATCAGCAGAATTGAAGAATGATAGAAGGGATTTTGAACTATTTATAGGAAGAAAAAACAAGGAATTAAATAAAAAGAACATTTTCATTGAATTGATTATCTGGGAGGATTTTATTGATGCTATGAGCAAAACCCGTCTACAAAATGAATACAATAAGGCAGTTAAGGAGTCAGATATTTTTGTGAGTCTGTTTTATACCAAGGTGGGCATATATACTAAGGAGGAATTTGAAAATGCTTTTGGGCAGTTTAAACTAACGGGTAAACCTTTGGTTTATACTTATTTCAAAACCTGTGATGTTCCTAGAAGCAAATTAAACAAAGAGGATATGAATAGTTTATTTGACTTTGAAGCCCTCTTAAAATCCTTGGGTCATTACCAATCTGAATATATAAATATCGACAACCTTCAAAATCAGTTCAAGTCGCAATTGGATAAGCTGATAAGTGAGGGGAGGATTTGATAATATTTCCATATACATTCACTCTTCGGTGCTGGGCGTAGTCTCACGACTACGTCCCCAGAGGTGGCAAATCTCCTGATTTGCGGAGATGATTTCGCCAGTCGGGAGACTGGCGGCCACCAGGACGTAGTCGTGAGACTACGCCCAACCGAGGGCTTCGCCCATCCGAGGGGGACTATAGCACCAAATAATGTCACCCCTTCAGGGTTTAATACGCCTTAAAAAGGACGTTCTATAATAATATCAACCCTTCGGGTTTTGGCTTGCCTATGAATCAATACCATTTATCAAATCATCCCCCCGCT
>CANGSR010000091.1 GCA_947456055.1 Chitinophagaceae bacterium | reverse complement strand
GTCTTAAACAACTCCAAACATCAAGGAGTATCAGTTCCTAAGTTGTGATTTGCTTTCAACTTTTAGTACTTTAGAGGTCTTAAACAACAAATATTTTTCTAAATGAGGGTGAAAAAAGTTGTGATTTGCTTTCAACTTTTAGTACTTTAGAGGTCTTAAACAACACCATTGGCTACAAGCCGCTACCAGAAAGGGTTTCAGTTGTTATTCAGGAATAAAAAAACGGGTTTTGGCCCGTTTTTTTATTCCTGTTTGTTTCGAAATATGGCGGCTAAAATAGCTCCAATTGCTGGGCCGGAGGCTGTAGCGGGGTAGGGTCGTGGCCCCTGAAAATCTCCATCATCCCAAATTGCTTATCTGTAATGCACATTATGCCTACATGGCCTTTGGCGGGCAGGTTCTTTTTGGTGCGTTTTATATGCACATCGGCATTTTCTTTGCTGCTACAATGCCTCATATAAATGCTAAACTGAAACATCTGGAAGCCATCGGCCAGCATGTCTTTTCGGAACTTAGATGCCCGCTTGCGGTCTTCCTTAGTTTCGGTAGGCAAATCGAAAAATACAAGTACCCACATAATACGGTATGCACTTAAACGGTCGAACATGGTAACCTTTATTAAAATACCTATGCATAGGCATTGCCCCGCATCCTTATTTCTATTCTATCACCGGGTACAATATTTTTCTCAGCTTGCCTTCATAGCATTTGGCCAGGCTGGCCGTGGTGCGCTGTATGGCATTCATCATAGGGCTGCGTTGGTCATCTATCCTCACGTCCATAGCTGGTATCTTTAGCAATTGTTCCTTCATTTTAGGGGTCATCTCCAGGTATTGGCCATTCATGCCCACTATATCACATACCACCCTGTCAACATAAGGCCTATAGGGTTCCATTATATCATCGGCCAGGCAATAGGCATTGTACTGGTTGGTGTGGTGTATGCCCAGTGTGGGCAGTAAGCCACTGCCCACCAGGCTGCGGGCCACTACCGCCCTTATTATGGCATAGCCATAATTGAGCAGGTTATTGGGTGGCTCACCATAGCGGTCACGGCTGAAGTTCAGAAAATCGGGGAATAGGTTTTTCCAATAGTACCCAGCCGCCCTTGCTTCCATATTATCGGTATCGCCACTTTTTACCTCTTTGGCCATGTTTGTCAATAGTTTATCTGGCTGCTTAAAGAGGTTATCGCTACCCGCCTGCATGCCAAGGACAGCGGCCTGGTTGCTTATTTTGGCCATAATGGTTTGTTGCCACAATTGCTTTTTCAATGGTTCGCTGGCATCCAGTTGCGCACCAAAGATGCGGCTTTGCAGGGTATTCCCATCCAGGTTCAGAAGCAGCCCGGTAGGATGATGGGTATTGTCGCAGGTTATCAGGGCCACATTATTATTCAGCAGTTTGGCCATTAAAGCCTGGGTTATGGTTATTTGCTGGTTGTCCAGTATCACCACGCCAATATCTTCAATAGGTGCGGTTTTGGTTTCACCTGTTTCCACCACCTTTATCACCATCTGCTCAAGGGTGGTACTGAGGTAGGCAGGATTGCCGAAGTATAGGGTGCGTTTTATCATGTTATAGCCAAATTATTTCTCCATCCGATTTTATTTCAAAATGAGTGTCTTGAATAGCCATATTTAATGCGCCTTGACTTAACTTTAAGTATAAAATGGGATTATCAAAATCAACTTTGGAATATCCAACTTTTGGTAAGTTTCGTTTTTCCATTTCTTTTGAAATATTGTCTTGGGAAAGTGAAGCCAGATGATATTTAAAAAAAACTTTTCCTCCTTCAAATTTTACAATAGAGTAAATACGTTTGACAAATGTTTTCTTATCAGTGGAATACAATTCTTTCAATTCCTCCAAATTGTCTTTGTAAAAGATTACCTGTTGTTTTGGCTTTAGCACGGAAACCAATTCCTTAACAAATTCTATTTTATTTTTTCCTTGTCCTTTTGATACAAAAATTCTTGGCTCTACTATCTCATTCTCATTACCACCAAGATATGATTTACTTACATCAATAATTGAATAAGGTTTTAACTCTCTTTCTTTCTTTTCATTAATTGTCCACTCATATAAAGCACAAATTGGTGTTTCTGCATTCAAAGCATAAGCCATTCTCTTGTGTACTCTTTTCGATTCAAAAGCTTTTTCAATAGATTTTATTTCAGCAGGATTATTTATGAAACCACCACCACCACCCTTAACTTTACATCTTAAGTGCCTTATTGGATGTAACTGATTACCATTTTTATCTTTTTGTTTACCAAATGCATAAAGTGGCTGCAGTAGTGCTTTCTCATAAGATAAATTTTGCTCCTTCATTCTATGTTCGATTTCATTTTTGAGATAATCGCAAAGGTTAGGATCAATAACAATTTTTTCAAAATCTTCGATGCTCTTGATGTCTGTTATTCTAATCTTCTTAACTACAAACATGTCATCATTTCTTTTATCGTTTCGTTTAAAAGTTAACCTCCCGTCTGTTAATTTCAATCTATGCTTTCCATTCTTATATTCAGTTTCCGGAATTTTTATCATTCCAAAGATGCTTTCATCATGAAGCTTACCTCTGATCGTATTGCCTGTTTGGATTTCCCTTTTAGCTACTTTTATAGGTATTTTATGTTGTTGACTATCTAAAATAAATTTACCACTCTCATCCTTTTTATAAATAATATTACCAGCCTTGTCTGTTTGATAGATAAAATTTCCAGCCTCGTCTGTTTCATACACAACCTGATTATTTTTGCCCTTTATTAGAACAAAGTCACCTCGTTTTCGCTTATACTTGAAACTCTGTTTTAATGTTCTATCCTCTGATAGATGATTGATAATAATATCATTCTTTAACGTTGTGATAAATGTTTGATGAAAATTGCCCCAATTTTTCGGTTTGGGGTGTATGTAACTATTAAAAGAATTATTATCAACGGCTTCATTGTATTCCTTCATTATGTTATCACGAATACTTGCAGGTGGCACAAGCGTGAGAACTGAGGCATCGATTGCATGATGGCTATGCTCTGTCCTATCCTTTTCATCTATGGCTTTTGCGTCAATCTGATATATTTTCCTGAATTTTGCAGTTGTAATTCCTTTCTGGACTTCAATTCGATTAAAGACGGTTTTAAGATACGGCAAAGCGTACTTTGTAATAATTTGTGTGTCGGTTAACTGTTGCCTGCGAAATTGATTAGTAACTTCGGTAATCGTAAAAGTTTCATATTTTTTTCGCCAATAATCTAAATGCATTTTATGATAATGTCTTTTTGCAATTATTCGGTCCTTAGATTCTTTATCATTAGCGTATTTGGTATTGTCAAAAGTTTCTTTAAATATTTCTTCATGCTTTTTATAGTTTGCATAAATAAACTTGACGTTGCTTTTGATAACTTCATAATTGTCTTGCCATTGGGTAGGATAGCGTTTCGCCTTTAGTGCATTACAATGAGGATGAGCTAATGAAAGGTTGTAAAGTTCATCACAATTAGAGATTTTCGCAGGTATAGTATGTTCTATCTGGGCTGTACCGTTTATAACGTCTTTACAACTGATTGGCTGACCACAATACAAACATATTTTTGATTGCTCTTCCCACAATTCATATCTGTCAAGGAGCTTCTCACTTATATGTTGGTTAGGAGAACTGTTTTCCTCAAAGTATTCATTAATCAATTTATTAAATTCCTCTCTTTTCCTTCGTTTTTCTCCTTGAAATTTTTCAATTGCTTTTCTCCGGTTAGCATCATTTAATTCTCTGGCGATTTCGACTACAACTTTAGTGTTAGCATCAATTTTACCAACTTGTAATAAATAATTCAAATGCTTTTTAAGAATTTGGAGAGTTTTCATTGCCATAGGATTTTTAAATCCTTTACTGATTGGATTAGGGTCTCCTAAGAAATAAATTTCATTGTCATTTTGATCTCTAATGATATTGCCAGAAGTATCTTTCTTTATATAGGCTGGAGGATATTTCTCTTGCTCACTTGGATGCCATAAATATTTTGCAATTCTTTTGGGATCTACATTATAATTCTCAATTAATAATTCATGCAACTTTTCTTCTATGCGATATATTTTGAAAAATATTTTTGATTTTTCAACTCCAATTGGCTGTCTAAGAAAGGACTGGTAAATTGCTGATATTTTATTAATAAACTCTTTTTTCTGTTCGTTTGTTTTTTTATTCCAAGCTTTTGATTTGAAGGAGTTTTTAATGCAATCATTTATATCGTTTAGATCATAATTGTCAAGAACATAATTCCCCCCCATACCAAGTCTGTCCCGATAATACAGTCTATCTGATATGAGGTTATTTGCAATTGTGTAAATGTCACGGTCTTGTTTATGTTTCCTAATTATTTCATTAAAATCTGTTGCAATTCTACTTAGTATAGGTTCGTCTATTTTTTTATCAAAAACTTTTTCAAGATTGGCAACAAAAACCGCTTGAGAATAAATCATTCCTTGTTTCAGGTATGGCAGAATTTTCCTAATTGTTGCTCCGCTTAACGATGCATAGCCCTTATCCAGATTGATTTCAAATTCTTTTTTATCGAAAGTTATTTCGGGAAAATGTTTCTGTAGTATAGGAATTAGAATATTTCCTATGTTTTCTGTATGTTTTTTAATTATTATGGCGTCATAAAATAAATGCCAAATATCTTCTGCTCTAAGATAATTACTTGACTTTTCAATACCATTAAGTGTTTCATCCCATTTTAATAGCGATCTCCAGTTTTCACCAAATATTCTATCAAGTCTATTTTGGAAAGTATTGGCACTAAACCTTGTACTTTCTTCGTCTTCATCTATACCATCATCATAACTTGAATATATTTTGCCAGCAACTTCCTCTATTTTTGTTTTTATCCCCTTAGTGATTTTTCCTTTTTTATCTTTTTTGTCCGAAAAATAAATATCGGTACTTCTGTTGAACAATGGATAAATAACATTATTTAAAAAAGCCAAGTGGTTATATTCCGTAGGAGCTTCAATCCTCAGATTATTAATATAATTCCATGTGCGATATTCTTCATACAGTGGGTGACTTAGTGGAATTCTCTTTTTACCAGGTTTGTAATAACTACCGGAATTGCTTTTTAAAGGATCATCTAAAGTACAGTACCCAACTAATCCTTTTTGGCTTCTTAATGGCCTTTGCCAAATAATGCTCTTCTTTACCTTTTTACAAAATTCGGATTGTTTGTCATAGCCTAAGTTTTCAAAAATCAGATCCACTTCATTTTTAAAATATTCTCTGTATGTAAAACGGTTTCTGATTCTATTGTTATTAATTGATTCGAGTTCATTATTTTTTTGACCCCAATACAAGGCTGAACCGAGCGCCTTATACTTTTCTTTAATCAGTTTGTCGATTACTTTTATCCCAACAACTTCTATTTCTTTTGTTTGGTCGTTTTTTCGGCCTTCTTCAATCAGTTTTGTCTCCCCTTCATCGCCACCTGAAAATCCCCTGCGCTGAACCATCTGATAAAAAACTCTACCTAATAGTTTCGGATTTTCTATGAATAATTTTTGATGTTCTAGGTTGTCGCTGATTGCCAGCCACCTAAACAAGTAGCAATTCTCATGTTTGCTAAATCCCAATCGTTCTATATCGGGTTTACCATCACCGTCAAAATCAAATCGCAGCCATTGAATGAATTTTTCAGATTGTGGGTACTTTCTGCCTATTCCTTTTTTATAATGTCTCCATTCATTCAATACTTCAATTGAAAGTGGACACATTTCATTTTCAATCAAACACTCCAATAATTCCCATTTTCTGTATTTTTCAGCTTGATAATTTCTTCTCTTGCCGCGTGATTCTGTCCTCACTTTAACTTTTGGTTGTTCCTTTCCTTCTACAGATGCGACACCTTTATCAAATATTAGAACCCCTTTATCAATTATTTGATTTTCATGTTCCGAAGTGTCTCTAATTGCCCAGCCAATCGAATTAGTTCCTAAATCAAGCCCTAATATTTTTTCCATAGTTTTTATTTTTTTTGTTTATATTTGCAACTTAAGTTGAAAGCTTATCACAATAAGGCTTTAAGCCGAAGATTATTTCTTAAATCCTGCGTACCCCGTGGGATTTTCTTTTTTTTACCCCTGCAATGTAAATACATTTCCCAATAAATAAAAAGGTATTTTACACGTATTATTAAGTAATTTCATTCTATATTAATCCCTATAGTCCTCCTTTTTTGTTGCACCCGCTAACGGGGTGTTGTGGCGTGGGGGATTGATAGGGTGCTACAAAGCTTGCACTCCTAGCGGAGTGGTTGTGCATTTTCGCCATTCGGGAGAATGGCTGCCAGGGGCGATGGGGAGAGAGTCTTGGCAGAACACTTTTTTAGGGATAACATTTCCTGTTGAGTATATTTGGAGGCTGCTTAACCCGCAGAAAAAGCGGGTTCGCAGTGACGCACGGCGGGGCTTTGTGAGGATTGGGCTGGATTGCAAATTTTAGAGCTTGGGGAAGATGAAGACGTTCGGAGAACGGATTTTATTGGCAGTTCCGGATATCCCTATCGGAACATCCGGAACAACGTAGGTGATCCTGCGGAACACTTGCGCCTGTGGGGAAAATCCGGAATTCATATATATTGCCTTTATTTCCGGAGACGGATTCAATCCGTCTCTACCATACCTACATCCCGCTGGTCCCGCATTACTCAATCTCCTTATCCAAAAAATTGTCTCACCTTGTAAGGTATATGCGACGCTTAGACTAGTGGGGTGGTACGCTATTGGGCTATGGTGGTTGTTGGGCTTTGGTACTGCGAATGCCTGTAGCAGACAGGGTGATTTAGGTAGACACAAGTGATCCTGCGGAACACTTGCGCCAGTGGGGCTAGTCATGAGGGATTTGTGGATTACAAATCCACTGCCATGTGTGACGGGATTAAAAATCCCGGCCAACGAAGCTCCTATTTTATTCCTCCCATCTAATCATACTGGTAAAGGTTGTATTTTTCTATGAGGTTGATGAGGAGTTGGGGGTATTTGGGGTTGGTGGCATAGCCATCTCGCTTTAGGCCGCGGGCCCAGCCTTTGTAGTCGTCGGGGCGGAGGTCGAAGAGGTCGGCATAGCGTTTGTGTTTCAGGAATTCGGCATGGTCGCGGTAGGAGGCTTCTACGCTGGGGTATTTGCGGAAGCAATTATTGCCACCATCGGCGGCATGGTAGTAGGTTTTGCCCTTCCAGTCGCTGGTGCATTTTATGCCGAAGTGGTTATTGGCCTGGCGGGCTAGTTCGCTATTGCCATTTGCCGATTCCAGGATGCCCTGGGCAAGGGTAATACTGGCCGGGATTCCGAATTTGCGCATCTGGTTGATTGCGGCTCCTTTGTAGCTGGCTATATATTGTTCGGCTGTGGCCTTGGTGTCGCTGCTGTGTTTTGTATTGCCGCCTTTGTGTTTATTCCTTTGCTCGTCGGCACGGGCTTCACGGGCGGCTTCTTCCCTGCGGCGCATGGCTTTGCGCCGGGTATGGCAGGAGGGCAACACCATCAGGAGTATCAATAAGGCAAAAATATAGCGCATGATGGTTGTATAATATGTGTTAGTCATTCTAAATTTAACAGGTAATCTTAATCACCAATTTCCATTCTGAAAACTTTTTGTCCCAAAGCTGAATGCAGGGTTACCAAGTACATACCTGATGACAAACCATTGTTCAGTTGGATCCGTTCATTGATCCTGCCGCCTGCTGGTAATAATTTGGTTTGGTAAATAATCCTGCCCGGCATATCGCTAATCTCAAGACTCAGTTCCTGGTCGTCAGTATCGCCAGTTATGGTAAACTCACCTTTATTGGGGTTAGGGAAGAGGTTGAAATTGGCCATGAGCATATTATTAGATTGCACCCCAACCGGTGAAACCCTCATCAATACTCCATTGAACGAGGGTAGGCCACATATACCACTACCTGTAACATAGCAGGAAATAGAATCCTGGTTTTTCAGGGTGTCGCTGATATAGGTAGGGCCATTTGCACCCGCCACAGCACGCCTGTTTACATACCACTGGTAGCGTGGGTATAGGCCACCATTCAACACATGGGCTACAAAAGTATCGGATGTACCTCTTTGTATAAAGGTACCTGGGCTTACTGTAAGTGATACGAAGGGTATGCCCATTGTGTCTACAATCATGGTTTTAGATGCCAATACAGTTGCCGGAACGGGGCAGGGCTTGCTACTGCTCATCAACACAGTAATTACAGACCCGCTTGCAGGGTTGTAGTGGAAGTTAGCACTATCTATGCCCATATTGACGCCATTTACCAGCCATTGGTAGTAGGGCCTGATGCCACCATTGTAAGGTATGGCGGTAAAGATTACATTTTCGCTTTTACAGAGTGTGTCTCCAACTGAGGAAACTAATGATACACTTGTAGAATCGGATGGGAAGGAAACTATGGTGGCACTATCAATAAAGTTATTGGAACAGCCGCTTATAGAATCTGATGCGCTTACTTTATAGGTGCCTGCGGATGTGTAGAGGCCAAAATCGATAGTAGAGCCTGTGCCATGGAATGGGCTGCCAATGGCTGTTCCGCCCAGGGTAAGTTGATAAAGTACACCTCTTTGTGAGCCTGCAAGGCCAATATCGACCCCGGCACTACCTATGCAGTAGCGGCCACCACCCTCGATAGGGTAGTAAGATGGTAATGGGAATACACCGATATTAGCTGAGTCGGCCATAACGAGGGTGCATCCCGTGGCTGAGTTGCGGGAAATGATAGTATAATTCCCTGGGAATGATTGGAGTCCGAATGCCAATGGACCACCGGTGCCGCCAATTGGTGAACCCAATGAGGTGAGGCCTACATATAATTGGTAGGTGCAACTGTTTTCGGAGCCAGACAGATTAACTGGTAGTCCTGCCCCGCCGGTACATATACTACCACCGCCTGTGGTGTGGAACAGGGTAGGCAAAGGATAGACTGTCAAGGTAAGAATAGAAGCGCAACCTGTAGTGCCTGAAGTATAACTAATGGTAGCTGTGCCAGCTGAAGCCCCTGTAACAGTGCCAGATGAGGAACCAACTGTGGCTATGGACGTATTGCTACTTGTCCAAACCCCGCCTGAGGTAATATCTGTAAAGGTGGAAGTGGATGTATTGCAAAGTAATGGGCTGCCTGTAATGGGTGCTGTACCTGGTAATATAGTAACTTCGGTAGTGGTGGCACAACCTGATGGTAGTGTGTAGGTGATGGTGGCTGTACCAGGTGTTAAACCACTTGCTACACCTGTAAGAGAATCGATACCTAATAATGTAGATGGACTATACCATGTGCCGCCGGTAAGGGTGTCGCTAAGGGTAGAGTTGAGGCCCTGGCAGATATTATGGTTGCCGGTAATGATGCTCGGGTAGGGGTTAACTGCGAAAGTAGCCAGTGCAGGGCAACCCGAAAGAATCTGGTAGGTAATGGTGGCCGTGCCTATGCTTACGCTGTTTACATCGCCGGTGGATGATATGGTAGCGATACTGGTATTACTACTGGACCAATCACCACCACTTGCAGCATCAGCAAGGGTGGACGTACCACCTATACATACCGAAACATTCCCGGTGACAGGCGGTGGCCCAGGCAGAAGACTCACAGTATGGATGGCAATACAACCCGCACCCAGAGAGTAGGTTATGATAGTGGTGCCGGCAGTTACGCCAGATACGAAACCCGTAACAGAGTCAACATTGGCAATGGAGGTATTGTTGCTGATCCAGATACCTCCAGGGACAACATTAAATAGAGGGGTAGGGACAGTGGAGCAAAAGGTGGAAGGGCCTGTTATAGGGCCGGGAATGTGATTAACATGAACGGTGGTAGTTACCATACAGCCACTTGATACTGTGTATGTAATGATACAGGTGCCATAGGCGATGCCGTTTGCAAGACCTGTGCTGGAGCCAACACTAGCCACTGTGACATTACTAGAAGACCAGGTACCACCCGGTGAGACATCACTAAGGAGATTTACATGGCCTACGCAAATATTGGTATCCCCGGTAATGGGGTCGGGGAGTGGGATGGCATTGATAAACACAGCCCCACTCATGGTATCGTGGCAGCCAGTGGTATTATTGATAGCCGAAACCGTATAATAACCCGGGGCAGGGTGCAGGCCAAAGTCGAGCGGGTGGCCGGTGCCGTTTACAGGTGCCCCATATAAAGAGCCTGCATAAAGTAATTGGTACCTGAACCCGGTATCAGAATTGCTTAAGCCCACGGGTGGGCCATCGCCACGATAACAATAACTGCCCCCGCCTGTAACAGTATATAGATTAGGTAATGGTAGTACATTAATTGTATCACTGTCTATCATGGCACTTATACAACCTGAAATGGTATCCATGGCTATTACTTTGTAGATGCCTGCTCCTGCCTGCCTGCCAAAAACAATTGAAGCACCTACCCCGTCTACAGGAGTGTCTACAGGTGTAGAGCCCCTGTATAACTGGTAGCGGATACCAACGTTAGAAGCACTTAATGTAAAAGTGAACCCGGCATCATTGAGGCACATAGTGCCACCACCAGTAAGGGAGTAAGGGATAGGATTGGGAGAGGTGATTATGGCTATACCACCAGTCATATTGTTATGGCAACCAGTAAGGGTATTGGAAGCGACCACGGTATAGGCACCTGAAATAGTATGTAATCCGAAATCGAGATTTGTGCCGGTGCCATTCAAAGGACTACCTGAAAGGCTGCTGCCCACATATAACTGGTAACTAATACCAGTATCAGAAGAACTCAGACCTACAGGTTGCCCTGCCCCGCCAACACAATAATATCCCCCACCTGTTACATTATAAACATTGGGTAAGGGATTGACAACAACAGTTGCGCTGCCAGCCATATGGCCAGAACACGAGGAAGTGCTATTGATACCCATTATAGTGTAGGTGCCGGCAACAGTAATCAGGCCATAATCAAGCGCAGCACCAGTGCCAGCAAGTGTATCTACCGGGGCAACACCATGGTATAGGATATAGCTTACCCCAACATCAGAACCCGCCAGACTGATATGAACACCCGCAGCCGAAGCGCAAAAGCTGCCACCCCCTGTTACTGAATAGGCGAAAGGATCGATAGTAACCGAGGTAGTAACATAATCGGGACCCACTGTATAAGTAATAGTGGCCAGCCCTCCTGATACCCCTGTTAACAGACCGGAAAAAGGGTCAATATTGGCCACTGCCGGATTACTACTTGTCCATGAGCCACCGGGAGTGGCATCGCTGAGGGTAGTAGTTGCACCCGTGCAAATACTGGTAGTACCAGTTATAGGGCCGGGAACAGCAAAACAAGGAATGAAGCAAAGTACTAGTAGTAATGTAAATGCAACTTGTTTCATAAGAGAATTTGAATAGTGAGTAATGCGGTGATGATCAGCCATTAAAGCATGAAATAGGTGGGACAAATTTAGTAAAATAAAATAGAATGTGCAAAAGGGGGGCGGGGAGTTAGAAATCTAATAAAATGCTTAATTTGCATATTGCTTTATCGAATTATGGCAGCAACCCCATCTATTAGCAATATCCAGCAGGAATTATTAAAGCTGTATTCTTCCAATATAGCTGAAGCAGATTTGTTGAATATCAAGAGATACCTGGCAAAATACTTTGCTACCAAAGCGATCGATGAAGCTGACCAGATTTGGGAAGAAAGGGGATATGATAATGACTTGATGGGGAAATGGTTGAATTAGGGTTTATTCGTGGGTAATACAAAATAGTAAAACTATTTTACAAGGGGATGCTTGCAGAAAACCAGACCTTAAAATCAAGGTACAAGAAGGAACTTTGAGGGTTGGCGGTATCTCGCTTTTAATTCACTTTCAGTCAATGCATGACTGCTAACCAGTAATGTAGATAAATCAACAGGCTTTAAATCCTTTAGAGGTGTCCAGTTTAGTCTGTCACCTTTTGCGGCAACACGTTTTTTTTCTGTTTTCATATAGGCAAAATTATGTAAATCTAAAGGAATGACAAAATCGGGTAGGTAAATTTTAAGTTCTTTCTCAAGAGCTTATAATGTATTTTTGTCTACTACTCTGATATATCTACAAATACTATGACCATACTCCAACTATTACATACAAGCACCATACTTACCAGGGTAGCTTGTGTTGTTGCGGTATTGGCAGTTATATTGGCTGCGGCTAACCTCCACTACAAATCCCCCAAGTTAAGTAATGCTTCAAAGTGGGTATTTATTGCGGCTTTGGTATTGTTATTGGTGAGTGGGGGGTGTTTTGTATTGGGTTTTTTGAGGACGGGGTGCTAGGGGGGATGGGTTTTGTTGTGTTTATGCTTTAACCTTGATACTCTTAAATGTGATCATCAAGTTTCAGTCTTTTTAGGCTTCATTCGTCCCCCCAAACACACCAACGGCAGGCACCTTCACAAGTGCCTGCCGTTAGTAATTATACTATCCTATATTTTTACAACAACTTAAAACTCTCAATAAACTTGGTAGTGAAGTTGCCTTTTCTGAAGTCTTCGTTTTTCATGAGTTGCATGTGGAAGGGGATGGTGGTTTTAACACCTTCAATCACATATTCGCTCAGGGCGCGCTCCATGGTGTTGATGGCTTCTTCGCGGGTCTGGGCTACGGCTATTACCTTGGCTATCATAGAGTCATAATAGGGTGGGATGGTGTAGCCAGCATAGATGTGCGAATCTATCCTTACGCCATGGCCACCTGGTGTGTGCAGGGTGGTGATTTTACCGGGGCATGGGCGGAAATCGTTGTATGGGTCTTCGGCATTGATACGGCACTCTATGGCGTGTATCATGGGCTCGTAGTTACGGCCGCTTATGGGTACGCCGGCTGCTATCTTTATTTGTTCTTTTATCAGGTCGTAGCTGATCACTTCTTCGGTTACACCATGTTCCACCTGTATACGGGTGTTCATTTCCATGAAGTAGAAGTTGCGGTGCTTATCAACCAGGAATTCTATGGTACCCACACTTTCGTAGTTGATGGCTGATGCGGCCTTTATAGCTGCCTCACCCATGCGCTGGCGGAGTTCGGGGGTCATGAATGGGGAAGGTGATTCTTCAACCAGTTTCTGGTGGCGGCGCTGGATAGAGCAGTCGCGCTCAGAAAGATGGCATACGGTACCAAACTGGTCGCCGGCTACCTGTATTTCTATATGGCGTGGCTCTTCTACGAATTTCTCCATATACAGGCCATCATTTTTAAACGAGGCTGCCGCTTCCATTTTTGCAGTATTGAATGCATGTTCTATTTCGCCTTCGCTCCATACCACACGCATACCCTTACCCCCACCACCTGCTGTAGCCTTTATGATAACGGGATAACCCATTTCGTTGGCTATAGTCTTGGCTGAATCTACGCTTTCCAACAGACCGGGAGAACCAGGTACCACAGGTACACCGGCTTTTATCATGGTTTCTTTGGCAGTGATTTTATCACCCATAGCCCTTATCATAGAAGGGGTAGGGCCTATAAACTTGATATTGTATTGTGCACAGATTTCAGCAAAATTGGCATTCTCTGCAAGGAAACCATAGCCGGGATGGATAGCATCGGCATTGGTAATCTCGGCTGCCGCCATTATATGCTGGATATTCAGGTAAGAATCGCTGCTTTGTGGCTTGCCTATGCATACAGCTTCATCGGCAAAACGCACGTGGAGGCTGTCTTTATCGGCGGTAGAATATACTGCTACTGTGCGTATACCCATTTCACGACATGTCCTTAGAACACGCAAGGCTATTTCTCCCCTGTTGGCAATCAATATTTTTTTGAACATCGTATTTTAATAAATGATTAAACAAAAATGACAACCCCAAGGGTTTATATCTTAGGAACGATGCAATAATAAATTCGACAATTTGAATTGTTCTTTTCCATTTTTTCTGCGTTGTAAAAGGCTTTAATTATTTCAATATTCGCAGCTTTTACGCCATGAAAAAAAGAAAAATTACTGCTCCAACTAGTGGATTTATTATGGCAGCGTTCCATAATTTATTTTTGACCAGTATGCTGGTAGTATATAGAACATGGCCTGATTTGTAAAACAAACTAGACCATGAGCATATTACTTTAGAGT
>CANGSR010000090.1 GCA_947456055.1 Chitinophagaceae bacterium | reverse complement strand
GCCCTCTCCAAAGGGAGAGGGTGCCGTATCCTGATGTTTATGACAGTATCTTTTGAGATATGCAGGTATTGGCTCTGTCATTTTCAAAGAACTTTTGTGCAACAAATTTGTTACTCCAATTGACAAGTATGGATTTTGGGGTACTTGCTAGGTAAAATCGGATAGCCAATCAGTGGCCTCACCCCGGCCCTCTCCCAAGGAGAGGGTGCCGTATCTTGGCGTTTCTGACAGTAATTTTTGAGATATGCAGGTATTGCCCACCTCATTTTCAAAGAATTTTTGTGCAACAAATTAGACACTCCGAGGGAGAGGGTGTCACATCCTGATATTTCTGACAGTAATATTTGTAGTTGTGGCGTGATTGGCCACCTCATTTTCAAAGAATTTTTGGGCAGCAAATTTGTTACTCCAAAGGAGCCGTTTACCTCCTCGCATAAATTGCTATAAAGCCATTGGCACCAATGGCGCCAACGAGACTAAAAATGCAATACTGCAAAGCAGTTTGTTATGGTGAAATGGAAATTCGTTGGTAAAATTCGCAAATATTGCTCATTGCGTAAATGAAGAAACGCATCGCCCTTGGGTGACTTTATTTAATCCACATTTGTGAGATAGGCTATTGTTAGTAAAAAAAACCAATAATTATTTTATGAAAGAACTGATTTTGACAGGAAGTGCCAGTGAGGCACAAATAAAGGAGTGGAAAGCCAAGCATAAGAATGGTATCTACGCTGTGGAAGTGGATGGTCATGTGGGATACTTTAAAAACCCAGGAAGGACAGAAATAAACTGTGCCATGAGCAAGGCTGACAGGGATAAGGCTCTTGACCTATTTGAAGAACTTGCCAACCTTACCTTTATAGGTGGTAGTGAGGAGGTATTGAAGGATGACCAGATGTTCATAGGTGTGAGCCAGGAAATAAAGGTGAAGCTTGACGGCAAAAAGGCCAAACTGGTAAACTTATAGAGGAATCGTGCGGGGGCCCGGCGCATGATTCCTTAGGATACCTAGAAACAATGCTTGAATATTATTTACCGGGTCTTGACCATAAAAATTTGAGTGATGAGGCATTTGCACAGAAGATAGCCCATTTGCAATATTTATTGAAGAATGGGGGGTAGGGGATATGATTTTGCGAATTTCCTAAATGTATTTTGAAGCCCTTTCGTTTCGATGGGCGATGCCCATCGCTCTGAGATTGCACCCGCCACGGCGGGCTTGCTAATACTAGCCATCATGGCTACCCAGGGCGATGCCCTGGGCTAATATATTCTGCCCTTTCAGGGCGTGAAACTATTGAATTTACAATTGAAATAATGCTCAAATAGTTTTGCTTTAGTGCGAAACCCTAAATTTAATGACATTGCCCGCTGCGAAGAGTAATTCATTGTTGAAAATCATAATCAATTGCTATCTGAATATTCATAGCTATAATAGGGTATTCCTTTATCGGAATTTTTATACAAAGTGTCTTTTAATTCGAGGTCATGCTTGTGTTTATTGAATAATCTATTAGTGTAAATAACACAAAGTGTAGAATTACGGATATAACATATAGCGAAAAGGCTGCCGGGTTTAGGAGGGTAGTACTTTGGACCCATAAATCTTCTACCCTGGTCTGTCTCAATAACATATAGGTATAATGAATCGTGATAATAAACATTTTTGCAAAAAAGACCCAACTGATTATCCTGAACACAAAAATCGGAAGTATCCAAGTCAATACTGATGTTTTCATAAGCCATAAAATCATCGCCATCATCAATGCCATTAACACTCCAAGTGCCCATAAATGGATTTCTTTGAGAAGGGCTATAAATCTTATATGAGCAGGTGAGCCTTTTAGATTTAGTTTTTGATGGTTGTTCTTTAACTAAACTTCTTGTAGATGTAGTTACAGAATCCTTAGCAGTTGAAATCGTCTTTGAGGGTGATTGCTTGCCGAAATCAGTGGAACACATTGAAAAGCATAATATTATGCTTAACAATATTAGAAGTGAATTTTTCATGGAATTTTGGCTTAGGATTGATGATTTAATAAAGTCCATAATTTGAGTTGCTCTTTTTCTTTTCTATTGGGCTTCAATCCCGACAGTCGTTTATACTTAATAAGCACCATTTGCTTGCAAATAAAGTGACCACATATTATCCAATTCCATAACCACGAAGTGCGCTGCTCCCAAGGAGCAGATTACCACTAAATATCATTTTCTACAAAGCCATTGGCACCTACGGCGCCAACGAAACCAAAATTTGCATTCCCTGCAAACAATCTATTTGCATGAAGTGATAGTTCTTAGGTTGCTATTTGCAGATTTTGAGCATTACAAAACAAAAACTACTGTGCCTCATGGTGATTATTTTAAATTAATAAACCTGAGGAACAACAGCTAAATAAAATTAATAAACCCTATCAAAATAAACAAATGCCCAAACATAGCAAATCATATTATTTGGAATTGTTGCACAATGCAAATGTCCAAGCCTATTTGATGACGATACGCAGAGGTGAAGGAACACTTGGGGCGAAGGGATATTATACGCATTTTGGTGTTGGTTTATTGAGTACTTTAAATAATCTGCCGGAATATGGGAAAACGTGGACGAAAGGCAATAAGCATAAACTTACTACGTCGGAAATTGGGGCTTATCAATTTCTATATACTAAGAAGCACAAAACATTGCAGGAGATCGTGTCCTATTTCAATTTTACTGATTTTAGTAAGCAAAATCAAGATTTGGGTGCTTTATTCCTACTAGATATGCAGGATGCACTACCAGCCATTGTGAAGGGAGAAATTCTATCTGCATTTAAAAAAACGAATTCGGTATGGACTTCCTTACCGAGTTCTGATGAAGACCCGCCAACCCAGAAGCTTAGAGATGCTCTGAAATTTGATAAAGCTGAGGGCATGAGGCTTTATGGTCATGATAACGATGGTGAATTTGGGTGGCATATTTTATTTGATATTAAACGGATAAATGAAGATGCTGGGGAGTTATTCAAGGGTAATGTGGAGGTGAACAAGCAAGGTTCTAAGCGAAATTCTAATAATAATAGGTTAATAAAGGATAATAACTTAGGGGAAAATGCTATAGTTATCGGTGCAATAGCCCCAATGGGTATTCAAGGCTCCTTAATGGGATTAGGGTTATTGGAGTTGGGTAATTTCATTGAAGAACATTTATCTAATTTAAAAATTCCACAGCCTAAACGGAATCAGAACAAGGTGACACATGGGGATGGAATTAACCTTACAACTAATCAAATTAAATTTCCAATTGAGGATTGGGATTCTGGCTTTAAAAGGGGGATGAATGCATATGAGCAACTATTAATTGATAAACAATTGTCTTTACAGGATAAGGCCATCCATCAGAATTTACTTAGCCTACAATTGGTGCCAGAAAATAATAATCTTGACAAATCGAATGATGCATTCTTTAGAGGTTGTATTTATGATAGTAGGAAATATGGATATCCAGAACTGTTTAACTCCTATCCGAGACCGTACGAAAATGCACTTATGGGTAATAGCAATAAATTGGCTACCGTAAAGGGGATGCAGAAGCCTAAAGTAATTGATTTCAAAGAACAAAAACCTGGACGGCAATTTGGCAGGCAGCCTAGTGAACCAGATAGAGGCAGGACTGTAGAGATAAACCTGAACCGGGCCATGATTGAGAATTTCAGCATACACACTTCGAATACGAAAGAAGGATTGGTGGATTTCAAAAGCAAGGTGGAGGAAGTATTATTAGAAATATTAAGTAACGCAAACGCAATACAATAAAGCTATGGCTGATATAGCATTTAATCTTGAAGACCTGTTTGAGCAAACATTTGGATATAAGTCCCAGGCATTCCAACCCGATTTTTCGGAATTTGGAGGTGGGCAATCGGCGCAAAGAATAGAGCAGGGGGCAAATGGTTCGCCTTATTATACAAAAGATGAATTGGGGACTGAGTATTATATGCCGGTTACAATTACATATCAGGAGAATGGATTGGCTAATACCGGGGCGGGGGCTTATAAAAAGTGGAATTTACCTTATCCTATAGTATCAATAAGCAGCAGGAAGACCATTATTGAGACTGCACTGACAGAGCGAAGGGGTACTGTAAAGGAGTTAATCAATATACAGGACTATGAAATTACTATTAAGGGGTTTATAATTGGCAAACCGAATGAGTTTCCTGAAAGTGATGTAACCCTGTTGAGGACTATCTATGAGCAAAACACTCCCATTTCGATACAATGCCCAATAACGGATATTTTTCTGGTAAGACCGGAAAGAAATGGAAGTGATGAGGTGGTAATCAGTGATTTGAAATTCCCAAGTATCCAGGGAGTAAAAAATGTAAGACCCTATGAGTTGCACCTGATAAGTGATGAACCATTCAATTTATTGTCCATCAATTAAATGTAAAGTACTATGGCTCTTTTTGTTTTGAACAGTGATATAACAATCGGTGATTTTAGGTTTAGCGGAGTGAATGAAGTAATTATCAAAAGGAGCATTCATAGCATTTCGGATACAGCATTGATTAAGATTCCCTCTATAGCCAGGATAATCAGGAATGGAAAAGCTGAATCAGAAAATGTGCTTACTGGAAGTTTGTTTAATGAAGGCGATAAGGTAACTATAAAGCTAGGGTATAACGGAGTGTTGCAGACTGAATTTAAGGGATTTGTGAAGCGTAGAAACCTGGATATGCCGCTGGAGGTGGAATGTGAGGGCTATGGATGGTTGATGAAGCGAAATCGTGCGCAAGGCTTTTATCTTGGATGCACTTTGAGGGACCTCCTTGATATAGCTGTTTCAGATTTGGATGGTGGGGAGGCAATAAATGTTGTATGTCCTGATGAAATAAACTTCAGTAAGGTTTCGCTTGAAACCAATAGCGGTGTAGATGTATTGAATAAGATTGCAAAGTATACAGATGGTGCGCTAAGTTGCTTTTTTATAAAACCAGATACTTTGTGGTGTGGACGAGTTTTGACACAATACGCTAATGGGATTGACCCTTTTAATGGGATTGGAGGGAATATTGACATTTATATAAGACCTGGTTTTAATGCGCTTAGTGATACTTCGTTATTGGTACATAGTAGGGAATTGAATCCAGTACTTGTCATCTATTCGAAGAAACAATCGAATGGAACTAGGCTTAAGCAATCATCAAATAGTGTAAAGGGCTATGTAAGAGTGAGGAATAAGTTACTCAACCAGGTAAAGGATGCTCATTCACTGAAAATCCTCGCTAATGAAAAATCACTTAAGGAGAGCTATACAGGATATGAGGGATATATAACAGGGTTTCTACAACCGTATGTGCAACCTGGGAATAGCGTGACTATAAGTGATAACCAGTTTCCTGAAAGGAATGGGACTTACCTGGTGGAAAGTACTGAAGTTCACTTTGGGATAAAGGGAGCAAGGAGAAAAGTGGAATTAGGACCAAAGTTTGGATTTGTTAAAGACAATTGACTATGACCAAAAATGGGGTAAAGATTTGCGCCGGGATACGAGAGCTGACCAATAAACCATATGAAATAATAAGTGGGAAGGTAAAACAAGGGAGTATTGACACAAGCAGCCTGACCATAAGTGTGGAAACAAGCGATGGCAGTGAGCCAATAGAAGGGGTTACGCTTAATGTATGTACCGGAATTAGTAATGGGCTTGTATTAATACCTAAAGAAGGCAGCGATATTATTATTGGTTCGGTAGACGGACCCGGTGAATGGAGTTTATTACGGGCAAGTGAGCTAACCAAAGCAATAATTAAGATTGGGTCTGTGACTTATGAAATGGATAGTGAGCAAGTGAAAATAGAAAATGGGCATGTGGTTTTTGAAGTTGGGAGTAGTTCGTTTAAGATGAATACTCCGGGAGAGGGGCTTTACCAACTATTGAATGACCTAATAACTGCAATTACCTTATTGACGGTAGGTACCTCAGGTGGACCGAGTTCGGTGCCGGTAAATGTGGCGGCGTTTAATAGCCTGCTTACAAGATTAGGGAATTTGCTTAGTGCATAGTGAAGGATAAATTTTAATGATTCATCAGATTGATTATGGCAAAGGAAATGATAGATATCGGATTGGATGCCGGTGAGGACCTAAGTGTGGTTGGGGGTGATTTTATGTGTGTTGAAAGTACAGCCCAGCACCAAAGGCAACTTGTATTAAATAATAAGGGTGATTTTAAGCAAAATCCGACTATTTGCGTTGGTGCTTTTGATTATATGAATGATGAAAATTACCAGGAGTTAATGAGGGCGATAAGTATTGAGTTCACAAGGGATAGGATGGATGTGCAATCAGTTGTGCTATCGCAAGCTGGAATTGTGAATAGTGATGCAATCTATATTTAATAAGCAGTGAAAAGGAGGATGTGATGGCAAATACACTAATAGCACTACCCAATCAGAGTATGATGGACCTGATATTAACAGGTAATGGGACAATAGAGTCGGGGATGGATTTTTGTAGGATTAATAATGTGGCATTAGGTGAAGTTCCGGTAGTTGGGCGAACGTATTATGTACCAGATAGTAACTCTACCAATAATGGTGTACTGAACTACCAAAGTAAAAACGGGATAATTATTGGAACATTAAACACTGCCCCACCATGTTATGCACCAATAGTTGCACCAATAACTGGACCTAGTAGTGTATATGTAGGAGAAACTATTACATTGATTGATACCACACCTGGTGGTATATGGAGCAGTAGTGATACTTCGATATTTACAATAAATGCTTTTGGGGTAGTGACTGGAGTAGGTGCAGGAAGTGCAGATGTAAGCTATACAGTATTTGTAGACTGTGGATTAAGTACCACAGTGGTTTTTACTCTAACAGTGAACGCAATAAGTGGATGCCGTGTGGTATTAGCCCCATATCTGAATGCTGTTTACAATGGAGGGACAGTGACACCAGCGGTATTAGGGAGGTATGATTATAAACTGGTTGGTGGGGTGTCATTTGTTAATACCTATGCATTATTGCATGAATACCTAAATGACCCATTAAGTGGAGGTGCGAATTACTTTAAGTATGAGCATTTCAGCCAAATTATAGCCTCTCTGCCGCCAGCAATTTATCATACCCCGCCAACAAGTATGACCAGCAGAGAAGTGGCCATACCTAATATACCCTATAGCCTTGCAGATTATCTGGTTATTTGGAATGCCGGACATACCATAGATACTGTAACTTATAAAGATATAAGGGGTAATAAGGCTATTTGCGCCCCGGTAGTAATAATGGAGGGAACAGAGGCGGCAATTCATAGCTTTTGGATAGGGGATTTAACGGCAGAGTTTATTAGCAGTGATGGTGAATATGCTACTATACTATTGGTAAGGAGTAGCACCGGGGCAAGCTCTGGTATAAGCCAGAGTATGCGTTGGCTCTATGATGCTATAGGTGGAACCCCGGACCCATCGGATCCTACAAACCCAGATCTTACTGTTGTAAGATTAAGGGCTGGAAAATACCATTTTGGGGTGGAGGTGACTTATGAACTATCCTCGATATCATTCAGGTATCCATCAAAAAGTATATTCAGTATAGCCGTTGAGGTTTATTAAACAGTTAGAATTTTATAAGGAACATTTTAAGTAATCTTTACATCCACTAATAAATATTTATAATATGGCCAGGACGATTGCCCAAATTCAGAAGTCAATTATTGATGCTAAGAATGCAGATACAATAATAGGTTCAGGCGGAACATCACCACTTACCAGTACGAGCAATGTTGCCATATGGCTGTTGTGGACTTATATAGTAGCTGTGTGCCAATGGACATTGGAAAATTTGTTTGATGCACATAAGGCAGAAGTAAATGCATTAATAGCTAACCAAAAACCCCATACACTACAATGGTATGTAAGCAAGGCAAAGGCTTTCCAATATGGGGTAACATTACCTATAGATAGGGATGTTTATGTTATTGTCCCACCTATTGATACAAGTGTACTGATAGTGGCATATGCTGCGGCTGTAGAATTAACCAGCCTGGTAAGAATAAAGACAGCTCAGTTGACAGGAGGGGTATTGACACCTCTTACAGGAGGGCAACTTACTTCCCTTGCAGCCTATATGAACCGGATAAAAGATGCGGGTGTGAGGCTACAGGTAACAAGTGGGAATGCCGACAATTTGCAATTGGCACTGAATATTTTCTATGACCCTTTGGTAATTGATGAAATTGGGGCAAGGATAGATGGTACAGACCTAACTCCTGTAAAAACTGCCATTAATTTGTTTTTGGATAGCCTGCCATTTAATGGATTATTTATACTCAATTTTTTGACGGATGCTTTACAAGCTGTTGAGGGAGTAAGGATTGTACAGGTTGTGAATGCACAAGCTAATTATGGTACAACAGCATACGTTCCAATATATGTAGAATATGTTCCTGATGCGGGGTATTTGGTTTTGGATGAGGCTTATTTTGATGCTAATGTTAACTATTTGGGGCACGGGGTTATATAAGGTAAAAGTTAAAGGTTAAAAGTAAAAACACTTTGCTTAAAGTAAAAGGTTAAAAGTAAAAACGACGTATCCTAAGGTAAAAGTAAAAATGGTGGTTAACATAGGTGTTTTTTACGCTAAAGGTCGATACCGACTTAGGATGAATTCTGAAAAATAAATAAATGATATGGGCTTGTTTGATGTGAACTATGATAATGTGGCGTGGTATGCATTGCCAGTGAGGTTGAGAAAGGCGGTACATTATGCATGGCTGAGATGCCTGATTACACCAGTGAAGTGGCTAGCGATAATGTTCAGGACAAACCGAACTGGGAACCTTTACAGATTAGCACACAATAGTCAGGTTGTGTACCTGGAAGCGGCACTAAATGATACATTCGATAGTATCAGCCGAAGAATTTATATCGCTGACGGGCCATTCAGAGACCCATTATATACCTATTTACGACCTGAAGAGAAACCTGTGTGGTTGGGGTTGATTAGCGAGATGGGGGCTACCACCTACCCGGATCCTGAAGTTTTGTATACAGATGGGGAGACTGCAATAATGGGAATTGGATTTATTGTGAGGATACCGACAGCAATAACCTTCAACATGGCGAGACTGAAGGCCATGATAGACCAATACAGGCTTGCAGGAAGGGCAAACTATTCTATTGAAACTTTTTAAACGAACATTATGAAGGCTATTGATTTTACAAAACCCGGTGGGTTTCCACTTACCCAAAACCAGCTGGACTATTTACAACAGGCATATACCGAAAGCATAAAGGCACTTGGTGCTATGGGTATTAATGGTACGGCACCTGTGATTATAAGCGGGATGACAAAAACTGTTTCTGGGGGTACTACAACCATAAGTGCAGGCTGGTTTTATTACAATGGGGATATGGTAAGATTTCCAGGGGCTAGTTATGGTGGGATATCATTTGGTTATGCTGTATACATTGTTGTATCAACATCTACTGGAACGCTGATTTTTAATGATGGCAGTACACCTGGAGTGGTTTTGGAGAAGACCGGTGTATTAACATTACTGGTAAATACAACTCCAACAGACAGTACCCATTTTCTATATAGTGATATGGTGCCTTATGGAAGGGGGTTTGGTATTAGCAACAGGGAACAGTTATGGCATGAACTTATAGTAAATACTGACCCTGCAGATGGTGGTGTAACCGGAACAATTTATTATAAGAAGGATTATACGGCGAATACTTTGCAGATAAGGGGAAACCTTTTTGCCAACAATGCACAAAATTTTGCTGCTTCGCCTGGTGCATTATTTGCGCTGATGGGAACTTTACCATTGGGTTATATCCCAAATAATAATGCACAATTTACAGCGCATTATTTTGTAAGTGGATTACTGAAAGACGACCTAGGTGTAAGTTGGATAAAGCACTTTACTTGTGGGCTAAATAATTCTGGCCAAGTATTCATTAACTGGATACGACCAGATATATCCATTCCTGGTTATGGGATAAACTTTAATACAATCATTCCTCTCGATTAGTAATCAGGCTCTTGTTGAGTTTTGCCTGGTAAATAACAATAGGTAGACTATGATAAATAACATAGATGTTACAGTGGATGCTGTAACTTTTAGTAATAGGAAGCCTATATTAGAAATGTTCCAGAGTTCAATTGTAAAATAGATGAAATCGTGAATGACAAACAGGAATAGACTATACACTAGGAATGGCATCCAACCCATAGTTTTTATAGATGGATGCTGGTTGTCGTAATCAGATAAATTACGAGGTAAAAGGGCAACTAATACATTAGTTCGAAGGTAGGCAATCAAGACAGCGGCGGCGGCATGCATACCAGCTGTATTCATGAAAATATCTACTGTTATACCTAATGAAAAACCTAGAATTAATAAGGCCCAAACAGGAGTTTCGAAGGGCAATAATAATAGAAATAAGGGGTATACATAAGGTATAAAGTCGGGGAAATTGGCAGGCTCATTCCACCATTTCAGGTTGATTCTATTCAGAATCAAAACCTGCAAGAGGATGATTATCAAAAAACGTACTATATTTTTAATATAAACATTCATATTTATTGCCTGATGCTTTGCTTCTAAACCTTACAAACCTTGATTTACAATTTCTACTTTTTCAAAGATGAGTCTTCCAGTTGCTTTTTCTCGGGAGACATCCTATTTTCAACTACATATACGTATTGTAAATTTTTGAAATTAGTAGAGGATTGCAGGTACAAATTCTGCAAGTTGTTTTTCTTAATTGTTTCCACCTTTAATACAGTACCTATCATAATATCTGGCGGAAAAAAGGAATAACCTGTAGTGAATATAGAATCACCCTTTTTCACTTTTGCCTGTTGGGGCACATCGGTCATGATGAGCATATCAGGTATTTTTTCCTCCCAAATGATATATCCGTTAGTGCCATCTTTCAACTTAGCACTCACTTTTTGTTTTGAACTTAAAATACTCAATACACTGGCAAAGTGGGCAGATACATGTTCCACCCGGCCTACAATACCGGTACCCGATATTACAGCCATATATTTTGCCACACCATCTTTAGATCCCCGATTTATGGTAACATAATTATCGCTTGCGTTTGTACTATTATTGATTACCCTTGCATTACGATAAATGTAATCGGCATATTTTATTATCCTTGAGGTGGAATCTAATTCTTTTGACCGTTTACGTGGTTTACCCACAGTATCTGTTAGTGATGGTTTTTTTACAACAAAACTATCCTTCAGGGTATCCAGGCTGGATATTTGATCCAATCTTTTTCTCAACAATGCATTTTCATTAAGCAGACTATCATTCATTGTCCTTAAACCGAAATAATAAACCACATCGCTCCTCTTTTTATATACAAGACCTGAAACCATATTTGCAGAACTCACCAAATCATTTCCCTGGAGTGTATGGGTATTTGCAATAAAAACCATACATACTATTTCGAGAGAAATAAATAGTATGAGATTGAAAAAGCGGCGAACGAAAAAGATAAAATTGCGCACTTTTTGGTTGGAATTTGGTTTGCTTATTGACTATACATAACAGGCAATAAGGTTCTAAATACTCTTTAATTTGTTAGTCCCGTATCAGTTATTGATACGGGACTAACAATATGATGAATCAAGTGTTACTTCATTAAAAATGGCATACGGGCAATATTCTTTAATGCCATACCTGTACCCCTTACCACAGCACGCAAAGGATCGTCGGCAACATGCACTGGCAATTTAATTTTATGAGAAATACGTTTATCCAAGCCACGAAGTAGGGCACCACCACCTGTGAGGTAAAGTCCCCTGCGATAAATATCAGATGCTAATTCCGGTGGTGTACTTTCCAATGCTTTAAGGATTGCTTCTTCTATTTTGAAAATAGATTTATCCAATGCTTCAGCAACCTCCTGGTAGGTTACCATTATTTGTTTTGGAATACCAGTTACCAGATCACGACCATTAACCGCAATATCATCGGGTGGATTATCCAACTCTTTTAGAGCAGAACCCACATGAATTTTAATTTGCTCAGCAGTACGCTCACCAATCATCAAACTATGGTAACGACGCATAGTCTCCATGATATCGGTTGTAAACTCATCACCAGCGATACGTATAGACTGATCACATACTATACCAGCCAAAGCGATAACAGAAATACCAGTAGTACCACCACCAATATCAATAATCATATTCCCAGTGGGTTCTTCCACATCTATACCAATGCCTAAAGCTGCAGCCATAGGTTCGTGAATCATATAAACCTCTTTGGCACCAGCTTGCTCGGCTGAGTCTCGCACTGCACGTTTTTCAACCTCAGTAATGCTTGATGGAATACAAATAACCATGCGCCAGCTAGGTGGGAACATGGGTTTTTTAGGATAAACCAATTTTATCATTTCTCTTAGCATTCCCTCTGCAGCGTTAAAATCGGCGATAACACCATCTTTTAGCGGACGTATAGTTTTAAGATTATCATGTGTTTTTTCGTGCATCATCATAGCTTTTTTGCCAACAGCAACTATCTTATTAGTTGTGCGGTCAATAGCTACAATAGATGGCTCGTCAACCACCACCTGGTCGTTATGTATAATTAATGTATTGGCTGTACCAAGATCTATTGCTATTTCTTGCGTCAGAAATTTAAAAAAGCCTAAAAAACTCATTGTGGCGGAAATTTTATTATTAATCGCAAAAGTGCGAAAAAAGCAGTTCTATTTTAATTGGTTTTACCCAATCCTTGCAAAATTATGTAAATAATTATGCAGAACACGATTTAAAAAACAAAAAGTAAAAAGTAAAAAGTAAAAAGTAAAAATCCGTACAAATTTTTGCAAAAAGTTATCCAAAATGGAATAAAAATAAGGAATGATAAGTGGATTTTTGAATCAAAATCGACGTTGAATTTCCATGAATAATGAAGGTAGGATTTAATCGAAAATTTTATTTTAAGGTATGACGTTGGTAAAATAGAATGGTAGTTAATGTTAGGCATTGAGAGGAACGTCACTGCCATAGACAAGTATCGTATTATGGAACTTGTGCCGAAAATTTAGTTGACCCATCGAAGGTCTCTCGCCGGCCCTCTCTCCTGCTGAAAAAGCGTGGCATGCAGGAGAGGGTGTCTTATCATTCTAAAGTTTGTGATAGATGTACTAAGAAATGCGGTCTTACCGCAGAAAGCGGTGCTGACCGCATTTTTCCCACCATTAGAATTATCCCAATAGTTTAGGAATTTTAACTGGTTTGCAATGACCCGACCACATGAATATGTCAAAAAAACTGAAAATTTATGTACTTTTGCGCACCGGGCGATAAGCCCGATTTTTGTATCCGCTTATCGCGATAATTTTATTGAATTTTACTTTTGAATATTTAACATGCCGCGCGATCTTTCAATTAAAAGTGTACTCATCATTGGTTCAGGTCCTATTATTATTGGTCAGGCCTGCGAATTCGATTATTCAGGATCCCAGGCTGCCAGAAGTCTCAGAGAGGAAGGGATTAAAGTAATACTGATCAATTCGAATCCAGCCACTATTATGACTGACCCAATTATGGCTGACAGGGTTTACCTACTGCCATTAACTGTGGAAAGTATAGAACAAATATTGGAGGAGAATGATATAGATGCTGTATTACCTACGATGGGAGGCCAAACAGCATTGAACCTTGCCAAAGAAGCTGATGAACTTGGTATTTGGGAAAGATTTAATGTAAGGTTGATAGGTGTAGATATTAAGGCAATAGACAAGGCAGAGGATCGTGAATTGTTCAGAAAATGGATGATAGAACTTGGAGTGCCTGTTGCAACAGCAAGAACTGCTAACTCACTACTAGAGGGCAAAGAATTTGCCCAACAAATAGGTTTGCCAATAGTTATCAGGCCATCATTTACACTTGGTGGAACAGGTGGTGGAATTGTGATGGTAAAAGAAGAACTAGATCTGGCATTGGAAAGAGGACTGAGTGCATCACCAATGCATGAGGTATTAGTGGAAAGAGCTGTATTGGGTTGGAAAGAGTTTGAGTTGGAATTACTACGTGACAAGAACGATAATGTAGTGATTATATGTACAGTTGAAAACTTTGACCCGATGGGAATACATACAGGAGACAGTATAACTGTGGCTCCT
>CANGSR010000089.1 GCA_947456055.1 Chitinophagaceae bacterium | reverse complement strand
TATTGTGAAAAGTCTCAGCAATAACCCTTCTGATCGGTAGCATAATAACCCGATTTTAAGCCCCGCTGGTGTGTCAACTCAGGTGGTTCGGTTGCAGGTCGGTTTATATTAATCATCTAAAATGGCTTTTAATTTAATGTCCAATATTTTAGATTTTATTTCAGGGTCGAGCATGGTGGGTATGGTCTCAACATATTCCATTAGCCTATCAATTTCGCTCCTATTTTCATTAGTCTTATCTTTTAGGTCTACTAATTTCTCAAGACGGTTCAGTTTATCTTTAAGTTCAGCAGAAAATTTATTTGCCTTGAAATAAACCTTAGAAATTACCTCAGTTGAATATTTAGATGGGTCTTCAATCCTCGTCTTATTTTCCAGGTCGAAAACCACTGCATTACTTAATGAGTTCACCACAAATGGTGAGTGGGTAGTTACAATAAACTGGATATTGGGGAAAAACTTAGTCAGCATAGGCAATGCCTTACCCTGAAGGTCAACATGCAAATGGGTTTCAATTTCATCAATAAAGCAAATTCCAGGTATATTATAATTCCCTGCTCCTAAAAATTCCATCCTCAGCAATAACTCAGTAATAATTTTGAAATAAGCAGCAAATCCTGCTGACATATTTTCAATTGTAAATGCCTCTCTGTTAGATAATACTATTTCAAACACCTTGGTTTCATTTTTGAAATGGAGTGTTAGCCCCTCATCTTCATATACCTCCCTGAAAATCGATTCAATATTAGCAAACCAGTTTTTGAGATTTTGGTATTCAACCATATTATTATCCTCCCTTGCATTGAGAAGACTCATACGCTGATTAGTTAAATATTGGGAGAAAACTGTAGATAGTACTGTAATTGGTTGCTTTATATCTCGAATCTCGATATTTTTTGGACCATCTACTTTTTCCTGTTTATTTACCCTAGAAAATTGCTCAAAATCAATTATTAATTTGCCATGTGTAAGGCTGTCATTTATTAAGCTAGAATTATGTATATGTAAATAAGCTGCTGTGTTTTTGAGTTTTTCAAGTGCGTTTTCTATATTTATTTTTAATATGTTAGCCGCTTCGTCGTTTTTGCTACTAAGTATTTTACTTGAGCACTCATCAATTATCGCAATTTGTTTAGTTTTAAAATCATTAACCTTCAAGTAATGTTGTTGATCTATAAACATTTGTAATTGCAACAACAGCGAAGTTTTTCCACTTCCATTCTTACCGGTTATTATCAAGTGCTTCTTACAATCATCTGCAATTTTAATAGAGATATTTTCAAGGTGCCTTACCTTGTTAATGGTGATTTCGGTAATGTAAATATCATTATAATTCTCGGCTGGAGTCATTGTAATTGTATTAGATAATCTTTAGCAAATGTATATATCATTGGTGAAATTGTAGTACAAACACTACATCATCTCCTTCACCAATCCTCCCAATTTCTTCAATGCCTTTTCCACATCATTGTTCCATTGCATGCCATAACTAAGGCGAATGCAATTCTGGTATTTTTCCTGGAGGGAAAACATGGCACCGGGGGCAATGCTTATTTTATGCTGCATAGCCTCGTGATAGAGCGAATAGGTATCAATCTTTTTATCCAGCTCAAGCCATAGAATGAAGCCCCCCTTGGGGTTAGAAACCTTTAGCTCAGCCGGGAAATGGTCGCCTATTGTGCGCATAAACTGCAGGCTATTGGTGTGCAGGGTTTGGCGCAGTTTACGTAGGTGGTATTCAAACCTGCCCGTAGCCAAAAAGCTTGCGATAGCGGCCTGTTGGGCGGTGGCACTGGTTATACTATGGTACAGTTTTAGTCGTTTCACTTTTTCCTGGTATTTGCCCGGTGCTACCCAGCCTACTCTATAGCCTGGTGCCAATGTTTTGGATATAGAGCTGCACCAAAGAACATTCCCCTCCTCATCAAAACTCTTGCACGATTTTGGCCTTGTCTTTCCAAAATAAACATCCCCATACAGGTCGTCCTCAATTAGGGGTATCCCTGCAAACGACAGTATTTTCACCAGTTCCTCCTTCTGCTCATCGGGCATGCAATATCCTGTGGGGTTGCTGAAGTTGGTCACAAAAAAGCAAGCTTTGATGTTGTGGCTTTTAATGGCTTTTCTTACATCATCGGGGTCCACACCAGTATCAGGGTCGGTAGGTAGTTCTAAGACTTTTAGACCTATGCTTTGTGCAAACCGCAGCATACCAAAATACACAGGGCTTTCCACCGCAATAGTATCCCCCGGTTTGGTAATCGCCATGAGGCAATAAGAAATGGCATTCATGCAACCGGCAGTAGTTATCAGGTCATCGGCCTGTAGCCGACCGCCCCAGTTCATCGACCACCGGGCCACCTGCCGGCGCAGTTGTTCATTACCCTGTATTTGTTCGTATGATGTTCCATTTGCAGGCAGGTCACGCAGGGCCTGCATCATAGATTTATTCAGGTTGGCCAAAGGCAGTATTTCTGGAGCAGGCACACTTAGCGAAAACCGGGTAAGCCCCGGCATAGAAAAATCATCATAAACCTCGCTTATGATGGTCTCCACATTTTTAGTCCTTATCGCCTGTACCGGATTACTCTTTTCAATCTTATGCGGAAAACGGGATGGGTTAAAACTCACATAATAGCCCGATTGTGGCCTGGGTTCAATAAGCCCCTTAGCCTCAAGGTGGTAATAAGCCTGTAAAATGGTACTTACGCTTATATCCTGTTCCTTGCTCAGCAGGCGCACCGAGGGCAACTTATCACCTATTTTCAGCACCTCGTCCATTATTTGTTGCTCAATAGTTTCAGCTACCTGTAGGTACAGATGGTCTGGTTTAGTCTTTGAAACTGCTTTCATCCTGCTTTAATTGTCAGATTTTCGTAAAATAAATATCAAATTACCTGTTTCATCACACCCATTCCACCCCAGGTAAACACAAAATCTATTTGAAATACACCTAATTGCCCTCATTACAAGGGTTCAAGCACAAAACTAATAAGTATTTCTCAAACTGTTATGGTCAAAATTGTGGAAATTGTATCTGTTTTGGTTCAAAAATATTTTCCACTTTTGTGTCGTGATTTTATGATTTCATAAAAAGGAGGAACAGATTCAATCACAAAGTTTGAAGTACTGATTGACACGGGAACAAATCAACTTTCCAAAGTTTGTCTTTATACTTTCTACTTACTACTTTTTACTTATAAGAATTTTTACATTGAAAAACGCCAAAGCCTACATAGCCCTTATCTTCATCTGCATCGTTTGGGGAACCACCTACCTGGCCATCAGGATAGGGGTAATGCACTACCCCGCCTATTTGTTTGCCGGGGTAAGGCAATCCATAGCGGGTATTATCCTTATGGCTGGTGCATTGGTATACAATAAGAAAACCGACCTCTCAGGAGCCAACATCCTCAGGCAAATGTTGGTAGGCTTCCTGATGCTATCGGTGGGCAATGGCTTTGTAACCTGGGGCGAAAAGTATATCCCTAGCGGGGTAGCCGCACTTATCTGTTCATTAATGCCCTTGTTTGCAGTGTTGTTTAATCTCTTCATTTCCCGCAAAGACAAGTTCAATGCCTTAATAGTAGTAGGTATGCTAATGGGGGTGCTAGGTGTAGGGCTCATCTTTAGGCAGAATATTGCAGACATAGCCAAACCTAGCTATCTGTGGGGTATGATGGCAGTGCTGGTTGCAACAGCATCGTGGGCACTGGGAAGCATGGTAAATAAGAAGAACATAGACCCAGTAAACTCTTTCCTTAATTCGGGTATGCAATTGTTTTTCGGAGGCTTGTTTATGCTCATCATTAGCCCTATGGCAGATGATTATACCAATTTGCAATTGTGGAACCGTGATGGACTTCTTGCCCTGCTCTATCTTATCATCTTCGGGTCAGTATTGGCCTATGCAGCCTATATGTATGCTCTGAGTACACTACCAGTAGGCATAGCAACGTTATATGCCTATATCAACCCAATGATTGCTGTAATAACCGGCTATCTGGTTTTGGGAGAAAAACTGGATATGTATACCATTATGGCATTTGGCACTATAGTGGTGAGCGTATTCCTGGTGAATAAAGGGTATAGAGTACAACACAGAGCATCAATAAAGAATAATGAAGAACTAACTATTACCGGGGCACATCCTGAAATTGTACCGGCAGAATTATAAACAATCTAAAACAACAGAATTATGGAACACACTATTTTGATTACCAGCCAAACCGAAAGAGTAGTGACTGACACAAAAACTCTTCCTTTTGGTAAGGTGCCTACAGAGCACATGTTTATAGCCGAGTACAGCGATGGTAAGTGGCAAAATGCCCGTATCACTCCTTTTCAGGACCTTGTTTTAAGCCCTCTTTCCCTATGCCTCCATTATGGTCAAACAGTGTTCGAAGGCATGAAGGCTTTTGTGATGGATAATGGCAAAATCAGCATATTCAGGATGGACAAGCACCACGAAAGGTTCCTAAAATCTTTGGAACGTATGTGTATGCCTGCCGTACCTAAAAAGTTATTTACCGAAGCCATCAGACAGTTGGTAGAATTGGATTCAGATTGGGTGCCCAGGGGTGATGGTTCTTTATATATCAGGCCATTTATGATTGCAACTGAGCCAAGAATAGGGGTGAAAATTTCTGATGAATACTTGTTTATGGTGGTGTGTAGTCCAGCATTCCAGTATTATACCAACCCGCTAAAGGTGAAAATAGAAACTACCTATGTTAGGTCAGCAAACGGTGGTACAGGCACTGCAAAATGTGGCGGCAACTACGGTGGTGCATTCTATCCAACCCAACTAGCCAAGGAAGCCGGCTACGACCAGGTTTTATGGACCGATGCAGTGCATCATGAATTTATAGAAGAATCGGGCACCATGAATGCTATGTTTTACATCAATAATACCCTTATTACACCAGAACTTTCAGGTACAATTCTCGATGGTGTGACCCGTGATTCACTCATTTCCATAGCCCAGGACCTAGGTGTGACTGTAGAAACCAGGCAAATGAGCTATAACGAACTCATCAATGCGTTTGAAAATGGTGTAAGGGTTGAGGCATTCGGTGCAGGCACAGCGGCAGTAGTTGCGCCAATCGAAATCATTGCCATAGGCCATAAAGAGTATAAATGCTATATAGAGCCCGATGCTATGATGTTCAAACTACAGAAAGCCCTGCTTGATATTAGAAAGGGTGTGGCAGAAGATAAGCACCATTGGAATTTTACGATATAATTCAGTCGCAATTTATATAATACAATTCACCTACTATGCTTATTGCGGATTATGAAACCTCAATAGAGGGCAGGGTATATACCCTTACCACCAATAAAGACCTGATGAATACCACCGAAATACACAGGTGGCTTAATGAAGAAGCTTATTGGGCACTGAAAATGGATTATGAAAAATTCCTTTCAGCATTCCATCATTCCTTTTGTATTGGGATATTGCATACTGGTCATCAGATAGGTTTTGGACGTTTGGCAACTGACTATGCTACCTATGCCTATCTGATGGATGTATATGTGGAGGCACCGCATAGGGAAAAGGGGTTGGGTAAATTGATGATGGACCAGCTTTTGGGGCTTGACTGGGTAAAAGGTCTAAGACGTATCAACCTGCGAACCAAAGATGCACAATGGATGTATGGCCCTTATGGTTTTAATCCTCCTAAATTCCCTGAGCGGTTTATGGGCAGGGCAAGCATGGCAGAAGACCCTTTTGCATGGCAAACGAAAAATGAGATAATCCACCATACATCAGTAATAGGTGGCAAAGAGTATCTGGTCACCTCCCAAAAGGACTTGATGAAGCGAGACCAGATACATAAATGGCTCACAGAAGAGGCTTACTGGTGCAAGGGCATACCTTTTGATACATTCAATCGTGGCTTTGAAAATTCCTATTGTATTGGAATCCTCCATGGCAACAGACAGATAGCTTATGCCCGCATCATCACCGATTATACAGTTCATGGCTACCTTGCTGATGTATATGTATTGGAGGAATACAGGGGAATGGGTTTAAGTATCGCCATGTTGCAACCACTATTAAATTTAAGCTGGGCAAAAAACATAAGCCTGAATCTGGTAACCAAAGGTGGTCAGGGACTCTATGCAAAATTCGGCTTTGTGACCTGCAACCCCGAGCGAATTATGGAATTAGTTAGGCCGGATATTTATGGGTAAAGCCATTTAACAAAAACATTTCCCTAAACTGGCTAACTGATATGTACTAATTACAATCCATTTTCTACCGAATATCTTTCTACTTTATACTAACTACTTTCGACTATGTACTATCTACTAAAAACTATCTACCGTACGTCTTTCTACTTTCTACTTACTACTTTATACTAAAGCAATGAACTACATTCAAAACACCAAACGTCTTTTTATGCTTTATAAACAACTAGGCGAAAAAGCAATGGCACAAGTGGATGATGAGCAACTGAGTTGGCAGGCCAATGCAGACAGTAACAGCATAGCTACCATAGTAAAACACCTGTGGGGTAATATGCTCAGTCGCTGGACCAATTTTTTAACTACCGACGGAGAAAAACCATGGCGACAAAGAGATGCAGAATTTGAAAATGATGTCCTCAACAGGGATGTTATGATGAAACAATGGGAAGAAGGGTGGCAATGCCTATTCAATGCACTCGACTCTATGACCGATGCCGACCTGGAGAAAATTGTCTACATTCGTAATGAGGGTCATACTGTAGTAGAAGCCATTAATCGACAGATAGCCCACTACAGCTATCATGTGGGCCAGATAGTGTATATCTCCAAACTCCGGAGCAAGGAAGATTGGAATAGCCTCTCAATCCCCCGCAACAAATCAGCAGAATACAATGCAGGTAAATTCAGCAAGGAAAAGGAAGTGCGCAATTTTACAGGAGAATGGGTTGATAAGAAATAGAAATTTCCAACTGCTGGTCGGGATTTTTAATCCCTGGTTATTAAGTGAAACAAAACAACAAATACTTTTCAAATTCCGAACAAAGACACGGGAGGCGTAATTGAAATATACCTAACTTTATTTCAAATATACCTCTATGAAAAATATACTTTGCATTCTTGGCCTTCTCCTGGCAGGGTCAATCTTATTTTCCTGCAATAAGTCCTATTCTTGCCGGTGCATAAAAGTTGGTGGTAGCCAACTTTACGATATGGGCAATGTATCCGAAGGCACTGCCAACTCAAAGTGCAGCAATATTAAAACAACGGACTTTTGGGACACTTGCAATGTTGTAATATTGAAATAGCCCTGAGGTTTAGTTATAAACCTTACTGACAACCATTTGTATATTATCCTTTGGCCTAAGTGTAAAACCTGGATTCATAGTTGTAGTAAATCCTTTTTTAAGTTCGAGCCTGAATTTTGATGCTATGATTGCCAATATCATTGTTGCCTCCATCCAGGCAAAACCTTCCCCTATACACATGCGGTTGCCACCACCAAAGGGGAACCATGCATATTTGGGCAGGTTTGCTGTTTCATCACCCTGCCACCTATCCGGACGAAATTCATCCGGGTTCTTAAAATATTTTGCATCCCGGTGAACGAGATAGGTAAGGGTACATAAAAGCGAACCTTTAGGAAAGAAGTATTCGTTTATGGTCACATCCTCTTTTGCCTCCCGTGCAAAAGTCCAGGCTGGAGGGTATAGCCGCAGTGTTTCCTTAATAATGTTCCTGGTTGTAACCAAATTTTGGTAATCATTATATTCAGGCTTGCGGTGGCCAATTGTTTCTTGAATCTCTTTATAAAACTGTTCACCAATATCAGGATGGGTTCCTAAAAGATACCATACCCACGATAATGCCGTAGATGTGGTTTCATGCCCAGCCAGAAAAATAGTCATTACCTCATCCCTTATCTGGTCATCACTCATACCTTTGCCCCCATCTTCATCTTTGGCATTAAGGAGCATAGATAGTAAGTCTGTCCTTTCATTATGGCTATTATTTCGGCCATCCAAAATAAACTTGTCAATAATAGAAAATGCTTCCTTTTTCAACTCGTAAAACTCCTTAATTAAGGGTGTCCTAATATCTTTTTCAAACAAAAGAATATAGAGCGGATTCTGAAAAATCTTGCCGGCAATCACCATCAACCGGGTAATTATACTACTCACTTTTTCAATTAAATCCAACTCCAATGAAGAACCAAACATAGTCCGGGTAATTACCTGCATGGTAATGTTTACCATGGCTTCACTTATATTTATTACATTACCTTCTATCCATGTCTTGGTTTCGTTAAGGGTACAGTCCACCATTGTTTCTGCATATTCCTGTATTCGTTGTTTGTGGAATGCAGGATTTATCATACGCCTCTGCTCCCTATGAAAGTCACCTTCACTTGTAAACAAACCCTCTCCTAAAAAACGTTTTAAGGCTCTGTACATCCGGCTTTTACAAAACTTTCCCGACTGGGTTGCCAATACCTCTTTAATAATCTCCGGGTCATGAATGAAATAGTTTTTCACTCCGGGAACTGGTATATAACATACATCGCCATACCTGGCAACCATGTCTTTACTAAACCCAAGTGGGTCTCCCACCATTTGCCTGAACTCAAGCAAATCGGTAAGAATGGGTATACGTGTTCGGGTAGGGATGGGTCTCATTTGTGATGCAAAATTAAAATTTATTGCAATGCACACAACCTTTCATTTCAGTAATCCTCCACAATATACAGCAATTAACAGGTTGTTTTTTGTAAAGGTTTATTCGTCATTACTGACCAATATCAGCCGTGATCAAAAAATCATCACTAACAATAGGGAAATGCCATATGTAGTTTGTTGATAATTTTGTTGAAAATATTTAGGTATTAATGAAACAAATGTATAATGCTCTTACTATTGGATGTAGTGATGCCGTCTTTATTGTAGATGTCAATACCGGTATTATTTCCTTTGCTAATAATGCGGCATGCCAATTGATGGGTTATGAAGAACATGAAGTAATAGGCATGCACCAGACCCAATTACATCCGCCAGAAGAACTGGAATATGTAAGTATAAAGTTTAAAGAATTTACTAATAGTGATAAATATAATGAGACTTTTGTAAATGTATTACACAAATCTGGTAAAATAATACCAGTAAAAATAACCTCAGCTAACATATTTAATTATGAAGGGAGGACATTTATAGCGGGCTTTTTCAAGGATATGACCCCTCAAAAAAACCTGAGGGAAATTGCCTTCCACCAGGCACATATAGTAAGGGCACCTTTAGCTAATATTATGGGAATAATTGGCCATATCGAGAATAAGAATATTCCAGCCAAAGACATGGATTTTTTTCTGAAAACTATCATTAGTGAGGCTCATAAACTAGACAATACACTTCGTGATGTGGTAAACAAAACCTATTTCCCAGAAGATAAAACTATGGAAAAACTTCTTCCAAATCATCGTTACTAATTGCAGTTCTTTCTGCCTTCCTTTCCTACCTTTATCATCAAATATTTTGCTCATGGAAGAAAAACGCCTGCCTTTACCTCCATTTACAATGGAAACAGCTACGCAAAAGGTACAAATGGCTGAAAACGCATGGAATACCCGCGACCCCGAAAAAGTATGCATGGCTTATACCATAGGTACTGAATGGCGCAACCGCACCGAATTTATCAATGGACGGGAAGAAGTAAAGGAATTCCTGAAGCGCAAATGGGAAAAAGAACTTGATTATAAGCTCAAAAAGGAACTTTGGGGCTTTAGGGAAAACCGTATGGCCGTAAGGTTCGAGTACGAATGGCATAATGAGGAAGGCCAATGGTTCCGTAGTTATGGCAACGAATTATGGGAATTTGATGAAAATGGCTATATGCAAAAACGCTTCGCCAGCATCAATGATATGCCTATTGCTGAATCAGACCGCAAATTATAATCAGTAGGAGTGTTACTATTCCTCCGAATCAAAACCATTTTCCACTGGTTGCCCTTTCACTATACTATAGATGGCTGGGGCATGGTGGTAAATGGTATTGGTAAACCTATTGCCTAATACCACAATAGTCATATTGTCCTTAATAAAGCGGTAGAAGCTGGTATTGTTGCCATGCCACCAACCATTGTGGTAAATGATTTTATTGCCATTAGGGTAGCACAGCATGCGCCAGCCCAGTCCATAGTTTTTAATACCCTTCTTTTCGAAAGAGCAGGGGCCGTATGCTAATTCTATAGTCTCATTGGTCAATAATTTGTTTTTGTAAAACGATTGGTCCCAGCGATACATGTCTTCTACTGTGCTATAGATGCCCTTGTCGCCAAATACCCCGTCGGCAAACATATCAGGCTCACGAATCCAATTGCGCTTATAACTCATGGTAGCATTGGGAGGTAATCCCTTGCCTGGATTATATACAAAGGTATTTTGCATGCCCAGCGGCCTGAAAATATACTTCTGCATGAAATCATAAAAGCTCATATCAGTCACTTTCTCTACCACCTTTGCCAATACTGCATAGTTGGTATTGCAATATTTAAACCGTGTATTAGGCCTGAATTCAAGCCTGGGCTTATACAGCGCCATCATAGCCATCATACGGTCATTATAGATAGGCGTGCGCATATCATTGTTGTAGTTTGGCACCCATTTGGTATAATCAGGCAATCCCGACCTGTGATTGAGTAACATACGCAGGCTAATATTAGGGTAGGGGAACTCCTTAAGATAGGCCTGCACGGGGGTATCCAGGCTAATGTATTTATGGTCGTAAAGGTAAAGGATAGCACCTGCAGTAAAAGTCTTGGAAACAGAAGCTAATTGGCATGCAGAAGATGGGCCTAAGGGCATTTTCTTTTCCCTGCTACTCAATCCAAAATACCGTTCATAAATCACCTTGCCGCCAAGGCCCACCAATACACTGCCATTAAAACCAGCCCTTGCCTGGGTGGTATAAAACTTGTCCAGTTGTGCTATAATATTTCGGCTCTGTTCACTTGTAGTATCATATTGCAATTGGCCGAGGCTGTCCTTTACCGGTATTTCATTGAACTTACCATTACTAGTCCTGGCACTTGCATGCTCAGAGTGCGAATGGCACCCAATAAAAACCATTGATAAAAAAGCAGCAAACAGCCAGGAATTTTTCAAACGCATAATTTCTCTTTACAAACTTGGCAAATATAGTTTTTGATAAGTGGCCTATAAGCCACCCGTTTCAGTTTTAACAAATTTAATCAGGTCATCTATCAATTCATAATAACATTGGTTCAAGTGGTAATAATTGGCAATGAAAATTTCATAAGCTTTACCTATGGGTTTCATATACTTTGCCCGCCGGGCCAGTCCATTAAGCGACTTTTCCATGCCTTTTACGGTACGGTAATTATAAAGCCAGTTATGTTCCTTCATATATGGGTAATACCCTGCGAACACTGTTGGAAAATGAGCCTCATTCTCAGCCAGTTGGGAATATACCTTTTGAGAAAATTCCAGCAATACCTCTTCTGATGCGAAATACTTAGGGTCGTTGGCTAAATAATGGTCGTAAAGGGTATCCATTATAGCCCCTGCATATAGCCCGTATTCTTCTTTGAACAATATTTTAGACCTCAATGTAGCCGGATGTATATCTACAAACCCATCTATCTTTCTATGCAATAATATGCCCTTTCTTACCCCTTCCGGGTACTGCTCCAATGCCACCAACCCCTTTACGTGGTCACCAATCATATTACCCAACAGGATATCCTTATCACCAAACGAAAGAAAAGCATGCCCCAGGTAATTCATGGCACAATTTAGCGGTACTATTTGGAAAAGTCAAAAGAAAAGAGGTTAGTAGATAGTAATTAGTAGATAGTAGTTAGTCGGTCGTGGATAAATTTATTTAGAATTGCTATCTAACAAAATTTGGTAGATAGTTGTACTTTGAAACTGCTTATCCTTTACCCATTTGGTTCGGCGGAGACAGAGTCTCCGTCCCCCTAATTGGTTCGGCGGAGTCTTCAGACTCCGTCGTGGTGGTAGCCAATCTCCCGATTGGCGAATTGTGGATTTAAGGCTTATCCTCTTACCCACTATACAAACCCCATATGGGTCACAATCAAATTACTATTGGCACGGGCTAATATTTTGCCCTCCAGGTCATATACATGGCATTCTACACTAATAATCCTCTTGCCCTTCCTTAGCACCTGCGACATGGCCCTCAACCGCTGTCCCTCTTTTATAGCATACAGAAAATCTACATTAAGCGACATGGATGTATAATGCTCATCAGAATCGAGGCTCACCAATGCCCAGCCTATAGCCTCATCAATTACCAGGCTCATCATGCCTCCATGAATATGCCCATAAGGATTGGTCATTTCATTTCGTACCTCGGTAGTTAATACGGCACTACCTACTTCTATCTTTTCTAGTGTGAACCTTAACCAGTTGCCTGCCGGCGAGCGTGAATCTAAAACTTCCTTACCTAAATAATGCTCATTAATAAACTCCAGTACCCTACCACGGGGTATCTCTGTGTATCCCATGGTGCAAAGATAGGCTGAAACCATTTTTATGAGGCCATACAAGCTGTTAAGCCAGTAAATTTAACCTTTAACCAGTCTATAATCATGATTACAAATATCCCTAATTCCCCAAATCGGCCTAATTTAGCAGCTTAATCCATGAATAAATGGACGCCAACGATTTAAGCCAGTATTTTAGTTCAGACCGGGAATTTGATTCCCAGTTTCCCGTTTACATCAAAAAATTATCTGAGGTTCACTGGACTCCCTTGCAGGTGGCTTTTACTGCTGCTCATTTTTTGGCACCAGATGACAATGCCCGAATCATGGATATTGGTGCTGGGGTAGGCAAATTCTGTATGGCTGGTGCATGGCGCAATCCCGGCTATTTTACAGGCATTGAGCAGCGGAAAAATTTTGCCCGCATAGGTAACAAGGTGATTAGCAAAATGGGGCTCACCAATGCCAAAATCATTCATGGCAATTTCCTTGATCTAGATTTGAAGGAATACACGGGTATCTATTTTTTCAATTCCTTCCACGAAAATCTTGTGGATTCTGACGCCCTTGACCATAAAATAGAGCGTTCACCCGAGTTATACGCCCAATACACTCTGGCCTTACTAGAGCGGCTAAAAGAAATGCCCTCTGGTACCCGCCTCGCCACCTACTACCTTGCCCTCAGCGAGGTAGACAAAAGTTACCGTCTCCAAACCACCCATTTTGGTGATTTGTTGAAGTTATGGATTAAGGAGTAGGGGAAGCAATCACTTTTGGTTTCTGAATAATATTGTCTTCAAATATGATAATGCTAATTTTTGATGTACTATGATTTCAATTTTGATAGAACCTATCTTACCTTTGTTTTCAATGAATATGAATGCTCTCTTTATCGCAGATATTAAAAACATTCTAGCTACGGCAAGGAGGCAAGCTTACAGTGCTATAAACTCATCAATGGTGAAAGCCTATTGGGCCTTAGGCAAACGTATCGTTGAAGAAGAACAGGAGGGTAAAGAAAGAGCATCATATGGAGATGGACTCCTAAAGGAACTTTCTATATCGCTTACAACAGAATTTGGTAAAGGTTTTTCATATGCAAACCTCAAAAATTTCCGACAATTTTATCTTATATTTCCTGATTTTGAAAAAGGCTACGCACTGCGTAGCGAATTGACATGGACTCATTACCGACTTATAATGAGAGTTGAAAATCCCAAAGCAAGGATTTATTACCTAACAGAATGTGCACACCAAAACTGGCCATCAAGGGTCTTGGAAAGAAATATAAATTCACTTTATTATGAACGTATATTGTCTTCTCCAAGTAAACAGGAGTTAATAAAGGATTTTATTATAGATGAACATATACCATCAGATTTTATCAAAGATCCGTATGTGTTCGAGTTTTTAAATATTGAACAACATCACCTTGTTACGGAACGACAGTTGGAGACTACCTTGATTAATAACCTACAATATTTTTTACTAGAATTAGGAAAAGGTTTTTCATTTATTGGTAGGCAGTTTCGAATCAGTACAGAAACTTCTCATTATTACATTGACCTTGTCTTTTATAATTACATACTTAAGTGCTTTGTATTATTTGATTTAAAAACTGGCAAACTTAGTCATCAGGATACAGGTCAAATGGATATGTACATTAGAATGT
>CANGSR010000088.1 GCA_947456055.1 Chitinophagaceae bacterium | reverse complement strand
GTAGTAATAGCCCCTAACAAGGTGGAAGGCGTTAAGGCTTTCAGGTCAATGGTGATGGATAAGCAATTTGGTGAGGCGAGTAGTAAGGTGGTGGTTGAGCAATTTCTTGATGGTATTGAGTTGTCGGTATTCGTATTGACAGATGGAGAAAATTATGTGCTTCTACCAGAGGCCAAGGATTATAAGAGAATAGGCGAGGGAGATAAGGGGCCTAATACAGGGGGTATGGGCGCTATTTCTCCGGTGCCATTTGCCGATAAGGTTTTTATGGATAAGGTCATTAGCCGTATCATAGAGCCTACAGTAAAAGGATTGAAGCAGGAAAATATTACCTATCAGGGCTTTATTTTCTTTGGGCTGATTAAAGTAAATGAGGAGCCATATGTGATAGAATACAATTGCCGTATGGGTGACCCTGAAACAGAGGTGGTAATTCCCCGCCTTGAAAATGACCTTGTAGAACTTATTCTGAAAATGAATGAGGGCAAGCTTAATGAAGTGGTAGTAGAACATAGCCCACGAGCCACAGGTGCAGTGATGATGGTATCTGAAGGTTACCCTGGGAATTATACTAAGGGTATTAAAATGGAGGGCTTTGATAAAGTAAAAGGTAGTTTACTCTTTCATGCAGGTACAATTGAAAAGGTTGGCAAAAATAAGCATCATGACGTGCTTACTAATGGCGGACGGGTTCTGGCAGTAACGTCATACGGTGCAACAATTAAAGATGCCCTGAAAAAATCGTACGAAAATGCTGAGGTGATTGATTATGATGGTAAGTATTACCGCAAGGATATTGGTTGGGAATTTTAGGATAGTAATATTAAATCGATGGGTGATAGGCTACAATTTTTCGGAATTGTGGCCTATTCTGTTACTGCTTCATCCTCAGTAATCTTGAAAGTGAATTTGCGCTGGGATATGTAACTAAGGATAGCCATAATTATATTAATAAACGTATAAGTAATGGAATGGAGCAGGTCGTATGATAAATTTTGAGGGTGCATTACATCAAGCAGTTTATCAAATGCCTTAATCATGAGGTAGGTGAGTAAAATAAAGGTTGCTGTGGCGAGGGCATACCTGAAAAACTGTACACGACCATGTAGGTTGGATTCAGGAAACACAATATGACGTGATAGGGTAAAGCCTATAGGGAAACTGATGCAGAACGCAACCACATAAGCAGCTACTGACGCAGCAATATATAAGTTGCCAAACACGTGGACATTATTACTGAAGAAAATAAACCGCAGGGATAATGAATATATCAGAATATTCAGCACTGTATTAGATCCGCCACAAAACAAATACCTGAATGTAGTCGTATTGATCCACCGGGCAAATGGCCTGTGTAAGAAGTCGATGAACCCAACAATGATATGTCTTATCCTGGAAAGCAAAATTTTCTAAATCGGGTGCAATTTAAGGTGGATTGGTGAAAACTACCCTAAACAATATTGTATTTATAACAATAATAGTCTGTTTTGGGATAGAACGGGGTTTGACGAGAGAAATTGCATTAGGTTTAAAATAGCTCTATTTTTTAGACAAAAGAAGAAGGTAAATTAGTCCTCCTATGGAAATTACTATACCCGAGATGCACATTATTGCCTTTGCAGTAGTAATAATAACAGGAGATCCTTGCTCCACAATATTATCATAATTATTTCGGGCAAGTTCCAGATTTGTCCTGGCATCATAAAATTCTGGCAGGTAGCGGCGGATTTCTTTAAGTAGTGCCATTTCGGGATTGTCAGTTGGGGCTGGAGGTTTGGCAGTTTCCTTCTTTTCCATTACCTGGCCCAGAGCGAAGTCGTAGGCTGATTTTTTTTCAGTGTTGCTTAGAATTTCATAGGCTGCATTTACTTTTTTTGTCCATTCTTCAAAATACTGGTCACCCTCGTTTTTGTCGGGGTGGAATTTCATGGATAGTTTGCGGTATGCCTTTTTTATTTCTTCTGCACTTGCCTCCCGGTCAATTCCCAATATGTGGTAATGGTTGATCATTGTTCCCTTGCTTATTGGTTAATAGCGTTTATGGCTGTGATTCGGTTATTGGTAATTAATACCTCGGTTTGGAATACTTTTTGTTCACTATCCTCAGGGTCGTAGTACCAGCTCTCGGTATTGGTACCCCTTATATAGCTCGATTTTATCTCTTCGGGATCTCCCCACGCCAGCAGCAGCAATTCCTCGGGCATACCTGGCGATATGGTTTCATTTTTGATATCAGCTGCCAGTTCCTCGCCGTAAACTGAAGCTATGCGTTTATAAATGGGCTCACTCACCTCTTCAAAATATACTTCAGCCTCATCTACTTCTTCCTGTGCTTTTTCAACTTCCAGTTTATGCTCATCGCTAAACTCGTTTTGAGTAAACATACCTACCACCAGATATATAACTGATACCAATAGTATTATGATACATAGTATAACCATACGGGGCATGAAGATTTAACCCTACAAATCTAACTATATTTATAACAGGTGTTAAGGGTTTTACCTACTTCAGTGAATCATAAGCCTTGCTCATAATTTTAAATGACCCGCCTGCATGTTTCACTACCACCCCTTCAAATGGTTGCCCGTTAATTTTTTCAATGCCGATGGAGTATTTATCCACCAATTCCTGCGTGAGAGGAACATCAGCTTCAAGTATAGGTACTGTTGGCAGACCCAGGTCTTTGCAAACATTTACAAAGTAAAGTGGATCGCCCTTATGGGCGTATTTGCGGTCTGTTATATTATAAACAGAGAATATTGCAATATTTGGATTTAACTTGGAATGCGGATTGTTTTTAGAACTCTGCACCCCTAATCCATAGCTTTCACCTCTTATAACCAGCGATTTACCCACCTTTTTGCAATAATCAGTCAGTTGCTGCTTCAAATTGGGGTAGGAGCGGAACAAATGCACCGAATACCGGTTTTCGCTATCCAAAGCATATTCCAGGGTGCGGCCTAATACCCCAAATTCATCTGTTTCCAGATTATAATAAATGCTCCACGATTGACCGTCAATTTTCAGGGAAATATCTACATGGCTACCCCAGGGCATAGAGTCTATTTTATTCTCCCATCTTTCCTCATCTGTTTTTGGAATCCCGAATGGAAGTGGCCTTATGGCATTCAGCTCGCTAGGTACAGGTGGTTCATAGTGGGTTACACCAATCTGTGCAGCCACATCAATGCCTATCGCTTCACTTGATAAATCAACAGGTAATTTGTGTAGCGGCACTATCACTCCTTCCGACCATTCGCCACGTAGTTTTACCGCCTTTATTCGTTTAGGGGAATATTTCCGGTATTCTTCAGCCCATGGCTCCAGAGGTAGTAATGCATCAGGCCGCACATACACTATGGTTTCCCCGCCCTTATAAAGCCCTTTCTCCACCACACACTGAAAACCCAGTATCCTGGCAAGTTCTAGTCTGTCGGCATCAGGGTGTGCCCATACTTTACTGATAATTTCTATGCTGGCGTCCACTTTGTTAAATTAAAAAGTTAAAAGTCAAAAGTTAAAACAAACACTGGTTTTATTTCAAGTATAAAACGATTTTACCAAAGTTAAGAGTGAAAGCTTGAAAGAAGAAAGTGTTTTTTCGGGTTTTATAATTTTGGGTTACCAAAAGCCGGAAATAGGCACAATGGCACAAGATTATTGAAGCGTTCTTTTGATAGATAGCTTTGTGCATTGACCGGAATAAGATTTATCCTTATGTGGGCTTTAGCCAAAACTACTGGCTATTTCCTGGCAATTACTTATAGATTTATTATTTTTCTATTTGGATGAATTCGACCTTCCATTTTGTTTTCTTTAGTTAAAAATTAGTTGCCAGATGAAATCCGTATTCGTAGGTATTCAGCATAAATCCAAAATAGTAGCGGTAACGGTAGTCGAAACCAGCAGAAAGTCTATTTCTGCAAAAAGTAAAATTGTAAGAAATTTTAGGTACTAACCCCCAATAGCTTCGGTGAACCGCTGTGTTATATATTATTCCATCATAAGGTGGTGCCGGATAATAAGTTATTGTATCGAACCGGCTATTACCACCCCAGCCATAAGAGATTAAGCCACCCAAAAGGATCGAATGACGTTTGTATTTTATGGCATTGTACATTACCCCTAAGTCAATATATTGATACCCTCCAACACTATATTCATCGCCACGCTTTAATTTGGTTACATCTACATCCTTAAAGTAGAAAAAACGAATTGGAGGTATCCTAAAGGTTAAGAGATTGTATAATGGTGCAGAATTCCATTTGCTGTAAAATCCCTGAAATTCAAATCTTTTATATCTTTTTGAATAGCCAATACCCACAATATCATCTGATAAATATAACAGATTATATCCTTGCCTGTATTCGCTAATAGAATAGTCACCACCATAGGTAATAATTGAGTTTTTGAACTCCTTTGGGGCTTTTTTATGAATATTTACCAAGCTATCATTTTGGCCAAATGTGGTATTGGCCAAAAGAAGGCTGAGTATACAAATGGAAATATAGGAATGCAGTGTTTTCATTTTGATAACAAGATTGAGGTGCTGGAATTGTGTAAAATAACATAGTAGTAAAGTTAAGTAAATTGTTTAAGCCAATTGTATCACCTATTGTATTAAAAAATAAAAGACCAACATGCAAAGAGAAAGAAGATTTCTCACGCCCGCCTAAAAACTTATCTCCCCTCATTTTTTGGTGGTTAAGGGTGGTTTCAGTAATTTTATATAAATTTTGTAAACTATATTTATATGAAGCATTTTCTTACCCTGTCCAGGCCTTATTTCTTTAGTCGTTTATCAGGGGTGCCTTCATTTTTTTTGGTATTGTTTTGTTTGCTTGCCGCAAATGTGCATGCTCTGGTAAATATTACACCAGCCTCCGGTGGAACCTTATTATGTACCAATCTGGCAGTAGGCGGTAGTGCCCCCGGTTATACTTCTATTTCGCCCATTTTAATTACTGAAACCAATCCTGCCGACTTTTCAGGAGGGGTGGGTACTTCAGTTATTACTGATGTTATTGCCATTACGTTGCCTGCCGGTTGGCGTTTTAACACAGGTATTACCCCTACATTGAGTTTTAATCCGGGAGGCAATATCCAGTATATAGGTATCTCAAGTTTTACAGCTACCACCATAAATATTGGTATAGGAGTAAATCAGCAAGGACTGATGGATGCCATTACTATTTCTGGTCTACAGGTTCAAGCAACTTCTACATCATCTGCTGGCGGATATTTGTATTGTTCCAGTACGGTAGGTGTTGCAGGTTTGGTAACGGGTACATCAGGTTCTGATTTTGGCAATCTCTCTACTTCTCCTGCAGCTATTTCAGGACCTACAAGTGTATGTTTTGGGCGTACCATAACCCTAAGCGATACCCGCACGGGTGGCACCTGGAGCAGTAGTGCATCAGGTATTGCATCAGTAGGGGCTACAGGCGTTGTAAGTGGCATGTCTTTGGGTACGGCAATGATAACTTATAGCCTTGCCGGATGCACCACTACCACCTATATTACAGTAAATCCCCAGCCGTCACCCATTGTTGGGCCTACCGACCTGTGCCAGCACATGACTCTTTCGCTAAGTGATTCCACTGTGGGTGGTTCATGGAGTAGTAGTGTACCAACGGTTGCTACAATTGATGCATCTGGCACGGTTTCAGGACTAGGTACAAGTGGTGTAACTGCAATTCTTTATATGATGCCTACAGGTTGCTATTCTACTCAATTTGTAACTGTTCATACGCCACCAGCCCCTATTATAGGAGCTAGTCAGGTATGTATTGGCACTATTTCTACGCTATCTGAGCTAGTGGGTGGTGGTAGCTGGAGCAGTGGTGCTACAGCTGTAGGAACAGTAAGTTCATTTGGCCAGGTTTATGGGGTGAGTGCTGGTTGGGTAGATATCAGTTATACAATTCCGGGTTGCCCTTCGGCTGTTCATACTATGTCGGTTAATCCGGCTCCTGCCCCTATTAGCGGTATTACCAGTTTATGTCCTGGTCTGACTACCTTGGTAACTGATGCCTCTACAGGGGGTACCTGGAGAAGTAGCGATACCACTGTGGCAAGGATTAATTCGGCAGGTGTTATTACCAGTATAAGCACCACTATAGGTGCCACAACTACTATTTCTTATACCATAGGTGGGTGTAGTGTCACACTGCCGCTTACTGTTCGTGCGACCCCAACACCAATTACGGGCCCAGATACTGTTTGCCAGGGTGCGAGTACCACGGTTGCCGATGCCACTACAGGGGGTATATGGAGCAGCAATAATATGAGTATTGCTTCAGTTGCGGCCACCACGGGTGTGGTAGATGGGATTATTAATGGTACGGTGACTCTATCCTATACCCTTACGTCGGGTTGTTATGATACTATGGTTTTTCGGGTAAAGCCTTTGGTTGCTGGTTCGGCTACTATTACTGCCATACCTGGCGATACTGTTTGCCAGGGTACAAGTGTATTATACAGGGTTACCTCTACCAATACCGGATCCCCTACCTACAATTGGAGTGTATTTACAACCAGTCATCCAGGTGCTACAAGTAATTCATTTATTTATACACCTATTATGGGCGATGAGATTATTGTTAAAGTGGCCTGCCATGGTGTTTGTGCACTACATGATACCGTGAGTGATTCTTTGATTGAAACAGTTTTCCCCAGGGTAAGCCCAACAATTTATATCAGTACTACAGATTCTAATTATATTACCTATCCCGGCCAATTGGTTAACTTCACATCTACAGTCACCTACCCTGGTCCATCACCATCTTACCAGTGGTTTGTAAATAGGGTGCCTATCTGGGGAGCTACCAATACAAGCTTCACACTGTCGGTTAGTACTAATGACACAGTATGGTGTGTATTTACCGGCCACCCAATGTGCGACACCTTACCCGGCCCAATTACCACCAATAAGATTATTATTTATGGCGATTACCTGTCGGTGAATTCAGTACCTAATAATACCAACCCCCTACAACTCTATCCCAATCCCAATGACGGAAGTTTCGCCCTAACTGGGACCAATATCAATGATGAAGCAGCAATAGAAGTTACAGATATGCTGGGTAGGATAGTGTATACTAAAAAACTAGCTGGATCAACTCAAAATACACTCATTAGCCTTGATGCATCTCTACACAATGGTAACTATACCCTTAGGTTACAAACGGAAAAGGGAGTACAGGTAGTAAAATTTGTAATTGACAAAAAGTAGGTTTATAAGAGTAAAGGCTTTTGAATTTTGAATTTACCTCAAAATGTTTCGCCTTTTAACCTTTAACTTTTTGCCTTCAACACGTTTTAACTTTTAACCTTTAACTTTTGACTTTAAAAAAAGTGCTCATTTCTCGATTTAATCTCCCGACCAAAAAATATAGAACCCTGGGCGTCAAAGTCGGCTGTGTCATCGGTAGTATGGAAGCTGGTATGCCCTGTTTGGGAGATTAGTTGGGCAATTTCAGTATGCCGGTGCAGGTAGTCGGCAAGACTATTGGCTACAATATCACCCTGGGCAACTACTTTAATTCCTTCAGGAAGGTATTTACAGATTTTATCCATCAGGAGTGGATAGTGCGTACAGGCCAATAATATTGTATCTATTGAGGAGTCTTTAGACAAAAGAGCATCCAGGTATTTCTGGATAAAATAGTCAGCTCCGGACGATTGGTATTCGCCATACTCCACCAATGGCACCCACATAGGGCAGGCCAGTGAATGTACTTTTACCTGCGGGAAGAATTTATGAATTTCAATTTCGTAGGAGCCAGAATTAATGGTACCCTTAGTTCCCAATACCCCTACAGAATTGGTTTTGGTATAATTGCCTATCACTTCGGCAGTGGGTCTTATTACCCCCAGTACCCTTTTATCAGGTGCAGTGCGTGGTAAGTCCAGTTGCTGGATATTCCTTAGGGCCTTGGCAGATGCCGTATTACAAGCCAGGATAACCAAAGGGCAGCCCATACTAAAAAACCATTCCACACATTCCAGGGTATATTCATGCACGGTTTCGAAAGAGCGGTTGCCATAGGGGGCCCTGCCATTATCACCCAGGTATACATAATCGTATTGGGGTAGGAGTGCCGCTATAGACTTAAAAACGGTCAGTCCGCCATAACCTGAATCGAAAATGCCAATGGGCCTGGTTGAATTCAAAATGGGAAATTTAAATTCAAAAATACTTACTTAATGGCATTTGGGTAAAATTATATTGGAAGACCATGCTGATATGAATTTGGAATGGTCAGTACCGTTTTCCACGGTCAGACTATTCCAAATTGGGTAGGTAGGCCCAAGATTCTGGCGCTAGTGTTCCGCAGGATCACTAGTGTCTACACAATTCAGCCGGTCTTCGACCGGAATTCAAAGAACAAAAGCCGAGGATTTAATATAAGCTTATATAGCCAATCAGAGGCCTCACCCCGGCCATCTCTACAGTTGAAATAACGGAACAGTATGGAAAGGGTGTCATATCCGACCATATTTCATTGATAAACACGCCAAAAAATGTGGTCTGACCGCAGAAAGCGGTGCTGACCACATTTTTCCATCATGTCAAAACCTATTATAGCTATGGAAAAAACGGAGAGAGGTAACCCGCAGGGTTACCTCTCTCCGAAAAACTAGGTTTAAAAGCCCATAAGGAATTATCCCGCTCGGCTTTTGACTTTTTAATTTTTACTTTTGAATTAAACGGCTTACGTTTTAACTTTTGCCTTTTAACTTTTGAATTTTAATTACAGTACGTCTCAAAAGCCTGGAGCAGGTTAGCTGCAATCATTTGGGCTGGGCGGCCTTCAATCATATGGCGCTCAATCATGTGCACTACTTTGCCATCTTTAAAAAGGGCAATAGCAGGTGATGATGGAGGGTATGGAAGCAGGTGCTTGCGTGCTTGCTGAACCGCAGCCATATCAAAACCTGCAAAAGTAGTAGTCAATTGGTCAGGAACTTTCTTAGAATTATGTACTGCCATCAACACACCCGGACGGGCAGAACCAGCCGAACATCCACATACACTATTAATCATCAATAAAGTAGTTCCTTGCTTGTTCAATGTATTGTCAACATCAGCAGGAGTCAATAATTCTGTAAAACCATGGCTGGTTAATTCAGCCTTCATTGGGGCAACTATTTGTTCAGGATACATTTTATTTTGTTTAAGCTGCAAAGTTAAGGTAATATCAGGTACTTAATAAAAATGAGCAGATAATTAAAATCAATCCTGTGAGGGGAGGGCTGCTGAATCTGGTTTGGTGTTAGTATTGAGGCTAAGTCGCAGTTGCACCAAATTGCCTAATTTGAGAAATTGGTGACAAGGAAATGAAAATACTTAATATGGCTAGTCGGGTTTTTATGATTTTCCAAATAAAGTATGTAGTTTTAATATATCAAGATGTTTTTTCAAATGGCAAACAATCTCATTTTTAGGGGTTTCAATGGTTTAAAATATACATTTTGGGTTATCTTGATTTTTAGTTTGAATTCGGCATGCGCCCAAAATTATTACTACATTAATATTCTGGATTCAATAGTTGGTGAATCTGCATGTTGGAACGACAATATATCTCATCCATCAAATTCTAAATATTGGAACTTAAAAGAAATGCCATTGGAACCTGGTGTTTACACATTGTCATATTTTCCATTTCTTAAATCAAATTTCAACCTTTTTGTTACTGAAATTGATACTAACAAATATAAAAAGGAATATGGTGTAACTCAGCTAAATGGCTATTCAGATGGTATAGTATATAACAGTTCAAAAACCTACATTGAAAACACTGATGCAATAAATAGGGATTCACAAGTATACATCAATACCAATATTATTATTAGGCATATATTGGCTAAGGAGGTAGTAAATGTGAAATTAATAACTTTTAAGAAGAATGGACAATTTGATTGCACTATTGATAGTTTTGTAGTTACAAATAGGGATTTATCCACTAGTCCAAATGAAGAAATTAGGGATTATACTGTAAGGATAGGCTATTCAAGCATCAATTGTGCAGTAGACCTGGAAGTGATCACAAACTCAGGCCAAAAGTTCAAAATAACTGAGCTAACCCCTAGAAAAGCCAAAATAGGCTATTACGACAAACCCATTTATGATTTATATTCCTACAGGGTAAATGGCCGCCTACATATCCAATGTGATAAAATAGTATTGGACAATAATGAGAGTAAGCTCAAGCGGCGAAAATGGAAAAAACCATGCGTGGGTTGTGACGTGTTTGAATAAAATCTAAATTCTCTGGTTTGGCTTAAGTCTCCAGACTACATCGCAGCGGCATCAAATCTCTTGATTCGCAAAATGGTTTTGGTTCTTTAACCTTTGTGTTAAATTGTCCCAGCGGGACAACCGGTTTGTAGCAATAAGAACAATTTAAAGGGGAATGCCCCGGCAGGGGCTACCGGTATTTTCCTAAAGATAAGCCCCCTCACGCTGGTCGGGATTTTTTATCCCCGAATAATCAACCCACCACCCCAAAAAAATCCCCACCAACAAATAATTATTTCAGGATTGCATAAAATTAATCACTAAATTAGTGTAGGAAAATAGAGGGTTGTGTATGAATTCGTATCCAAATCTCCAAGAACATTAATTGTGGAATATGCGCTACATTATTCTATTCTTACTTATTGTTTTGGCGAATAATTCACAGGCGCAGAGTGATTGTATTAGTGATTTTAAATTGCCTAAAGACTCAATTGATTCAATTTACGAATTCAATTTAGGTATGAGCATTTTGGAACTATTAAATATTACTCCGACTAGAACTCAAGACACTTTACAATACTGCCATGATATAGGTTATTTTCCTATAAGGGTGTCTTCATTTGGATTGGCATTATATATACGCTATGGCTTTTCTATGGCTGCCTCCAAGCTATACCATGATAGAGATGGCTATTCGTACTATATTGACAAGGATAATGTAATTAAGGGTCACAAGTTTTACCCTACAAAAAATGGGTATGGTTGTTTTAATATTACTCCATATCTCGATTCTTTATTGCAAAAAACAGCTAGGTTTACAGATTTTGAGGGTCCAAGATATTTTGCTTTATATGATGTCTTATTTAGTTTCTTAAATTACGCAAACAAACTTAAATCTTATCCCAAGGTAGAAGCCCTATTTGATACTATAGGATATGTTGATAATCCTGAATTCTGGGAAAGAGAATTGTGCCAGCTTAACTCTATTTATAAGGAATACTACCTATATAATGCCTACTTAAGTGTCCATCTTAAATCTGCCAGGTTAAATTATAATGACCATTATTTGAAATACATAAAACCAGATACAAACCTAAAACAGGCCTACATAAAACTTAATAAAATTTGCCTGGATTATTTCAAGTATGCCACTACCTACCTAATTCCACATTTAGAGTCAAAAATTAACAACAAAACCCATGAGCATTACAAATTTCATTTTTCAAATGAATGCCTTGGGTTGAAGAAGATTTTTGAAAAACCGGAGGTGCAAAATGAGATAAATAGTTTTTTGGAGTAGGGGGTAATTAGTTCCAACAAACTGCCGCTAGTCGGGATTTTTAATCCCGACCTAATTGGCGTGGGATTTTAAATCCCCGATTAAACATACCGTACTCCAATTATATCCCAGCCAACAAATAATTATTTCAGGATAGTATAAATTTAATCCCTAAATTAGTGTAGGATAATAGAGGGTTGGGTATGAATTCGTATCCAAATCTCCAAGAACATTAATTGTGGAATATGCGCTACATTATTCTATTCTTACTTATTGTTTTGGCGAATAATTCACAGGCGCAGACTGAGTGCATTAGTAAAGCTATTATAGCAAGTAATCTAATTGATACAAATTATGAATTTAGTCTCTGTATGGGAATTCTTGATTCTGTAAATTATAAAATAGTTTCTCCTCATGATTCTTTGGTGTGTAAATTAAGCTTAAACGAAACACCTTTAATAATATCTTCAATTGCCATTGCCAGTTGTTTATATTATCATTTTGCTGTTTTTGAGGACAAAATAAATAATAATAATGGTAATTACACCTACTATATAGATAAATCGCAAGTTATAAGAGGAAAAAAGTACTTTCCTACTAAGAATGGCAATAATTGCTTCGATATTACTCCTTATGTTGATTCATTGTTGCCAAAATCAGCAAGGCATCTTAGTTCTGAAGGTCCAAGATACTTTGGCATTTACCTTTATTTATCAGGCTTATCACGTTTTTCTCACGTGCTTCTCACCGATCCAAAAGTAGAATCAATACTTGATACAACAAAATATGTGGATAATCCTGAATTCTGGAAAAGAGAATTATGCCTTCTCAATTATTTTTACAAGGAATATTATCTTTATAATGCCTACTTAAGTATCCATCTTAAATCTGCCAGATTAAATTATAATGAGCATTATTTGAAATATATAAAAACAGATGCAAACCTAAAACAGGCCTATATAAAGCTTAATAAAATTTGCCAGGATTATTTCAAGTATGCAACTACCTACCTTATTCCCCATTTAGAGGCAAAAATAAACAACAAAACCCATGAGCAATACAAATTTCATTTTTCAGATGAATGCCTTGGGTTGAAAAAGATTTTTGAAAAACCAGAGGTGCAAAATGAGATAAAAAGTTTTTTGGAGTAGGTGGTATTTAGTTTCAACAAATCTCAATTATTTATGAAAATTCCCTGTATAAGACCCTATTCAAAGTACTTGTAATTAGATTGATTATGAAATCGTACTCGTTGCTTATTAGCTATCTCGTATTTCAATTGAATTGTTTTGCCCAGGTTAATAGGGAGATTCCTTGTGCAGTGGTAATTCGAAGTTATACACAATCTGATAGTGAATATATTTCAAATTGTGTATCGAAAACAATACATGCGGCTGATTCATTAGGGTTTTCTGAATCTTTAATTGATGCAAGATGGCGCTTATTTTGTTTATACTGCGATTCTACAATGTGTTATGAAATAGGCGCACCCAAAACATTAATAACTTGTACTGTGGGCGAATTGGATCTGGAAATCGGTCGGTATGATTATGGATTTAAATAATATGAACCCGAGCCCGAACCAGTGACTGAAATATCATTCACACACATCCTAATGATCCCTGGACATAAATATGAATATACAGATATTCCTTATGCATCACTTTTTTACGGCTTTTTTTATTCTCAACCATTTAAAACATCCCCATCACTTATATTTTATGGCTATGGAGGTGTGAAACCTTTATTTATGCACAAAAAACTCCCTAAATTAGATTGTTCCATAAGGGATAAAATAAGAATATACAACCCTATGCAACCCGAGGTAATTAATTATATCCGCACTCATAGTGCCACAATCAATCAATGGTTTCTTGCCGAGGCACACAAAAGAGGCGTTTTCGATTCTGTAAAATACCCACCCCAAAAGGTTCTTGAAGAAATAGAATTTAATCAAAAACATAAACAAGATTACTTGCACAGCAATCTGTATTTGTATTATAGTTTTCGGGAAACCAGGAGGCGAAAAGAGGATAAGATTCCCTATACTGATCAAATAATTTTTAGAAAGTAGAAGTATCGTATATAAATTGATGCTAAATAGTAATAGACAACTGGAAGTTGCGTTATAGATGTAAGAAATCGTAGCCTATGAAGCCAATATTCATACTTTTAATTTTATCTTTCATTACCCTCCATACATTTAGCCAGCAAAAGGCAGTAAAAAAGCCATACGTAGGAAAGAGAATACCAATATGCGTTCATGAAGAAAAGGCATCTATTGATCATAACCAATATATTGGGGGTACAAAAGCATACATGAAATTCATTACTGATAATTTACATGTTCCAAAGAAATCATTGAAAACTAAAAAATCAACGGTTTCTGCCATTATTATTACAATTGATTCTATAGGGATGGCCTATAAATATTCAATTTATACTGGTGAATGTGGTGCATGCGATACAGAGGCATTAAAAGTAGTAAGGCAAATAAATTCATGGAAACAACTACCTGGGGCGAAATTTTATAAAGCATTAGGTGAAGAACTAACTTTTCCAGTTGAGGTGCAATTTCCTAAATGGGATTTAATCAAAGAACAATTCAAAGATACGGCGATCTATTATTATAGGGATGAATGGGAAAAACACC
>CANGSR010000087.1 GCA_947456055.1 Chitinophagaceae bacterium | reverse complement strand
CACCTGGCTAACGCCTCAAGGGGGAATTGCCACTTCAAGAATTTTGGGCAATTAGTACTATATTGAGCTTTTCATCGTGGTATGGAATAAACTCTAACAAACTTAATTGCCTAAAATAGAAAGTCCGGCCTGTTGTGGCAGCCGGACTCTATAAAGGAATGGGTTAGTAAGCACAATCCTGACTGCAATATTATACACAATTTTACCTACTTTATAAACAGGTTTTCCACAAAGTGTGGATTACTGGGGAAGGTAAAAGGTAAAGGTTAAAGGTTAAAACGTGTTTGGGGAAGGTAAAAGGGAAAGGTTAAAAGTTAAAACATGTTTGGGAAGGTATAAGGGCAAGGTTGAAATGATAACGTATTTGGGGATAGGAGATTATATTTTCCTACTGCTGAGGGCGCTGCTCCTAAGGAGCAGTTTGCATCATAATGTATCTTTCTACAAAGCCATTGACTCCTACGGAGCCAACGACATTAATAAGTGCTAAACTTACAAAGGCGCTGCTTATATTGAGTTAAATTGTATTTGTAAAGGTTTGGAGGATAGGAAGGTTGTTAAAAAAAATCCGGACTTTATGGTCCGGATTCGAATATTTGATTTTCAAGCACTACCAGTCTTTCTGCATTTTAACCGGGGTGCCTTTTTCTTTTTTCAATTTGTCTTGTAGTTTTTTCTCTTCCTGTTGCAGGGCATTGAGCAGGCGCTCGGCTTCTTTTTCACTTAGTTTGCTAGGCTTGCCCTGTGGTTGCTGGTCTTTATTATCTTTTTTGTCCTTGTCGTCCTGGCCACCCTTGTCTTGCTGGTCTTTGTTTTTATCGTCTTTCTTGTCGTCGCTCTTTCCGTCTTTTTTGTCGTCCTTCTTATCGTCCTTTTTATCTTTCTGGTCTTTTTGGTCCTTCTGGTCTTTGTTTTGTTTATCTTTTTGGTTTTGTTTATCTTGTTGTTGTTGCTTTTTCAGCATTTGCTCGGCGTATGACAGGTTGTATTTAGCATCGGCATCCTGTGGGTTTTTGCGCAGGGTTTGCTTATAGGCATTGGCGGCCTCTTCCCATTTTTGTTGCGACATGTAGCTATTGCCAATATTGTAATTAGCTGCAGCCTGGCCGTTTTTGTCTTTTAATATCTTGCTGGTGGCCTCCATTATTTTGCGGCTGGAGTCGTATTGTTTCTGCTGGTAAAGGCTATTACCCAGATTGAACAATCCCGATGTATTAGTAGGGTCTTTGGCCAGGGCTTTTGAGTATTCCTTTGTAGCTTCCTGAAACCGGTTCTGCTCATAAAATTTGTTTCCCTGGTTGAGGAGCAGATTAGTTTGGGCATAGCTAGTGCCAAATGTTATACTTAGAAGTATGGTGCCTAGAAAATGGGACCACCTTATCTTGCCGCAGATTTTATGCAATAGTTCCATTTGTAATAGTTTTTGTCTTTTTTGTTCCGGGTAATAACCATTCGGCCAGGAGCATAAGGAAGCCAATCACCAGGAAATACTGGAAATAACTGGTATAGTCTACATAGCTCACCATGCCCAGGTCTTTTTGCTCCATGGCCTCAATATCGCCGATAATTTTGCTAGCCACCTCATCGGTATTTTGCAGCAGGCTATAAGAACCATGGCCAGCCATAGCTATATTCTTTAGCTCGTCTTCATTGAGTTTGCTTATTACCTGGTTGCCATCATCATCTATTTTATACTGCTTGGTAACAGGGTCTAAAAGTGGAGCTCCCTGTGGTGAACCTATACCTACAGTGTGTACTATTACCCCTGCATCAGATGCTTCTTTTGTTTTTGTAATGGCATTTTCATCATGGTCTTCACCGTCTGATATAATGATGAGCGATTTGTATTTGCGTTCGTTTTGGGTGAAGGACTTCATGGCCATATCCACAGCTTCGCCTATAACAGTACCCTGGGTGGGTATCATATCTGGGGAAACATTGGAAAGCAACATTTTCACTGCACTATAATCGATAGTGAGTGGTACCTGCAAATAGGGCCTGCCGGCAAACACTATCAATGCCAGACGGTCGTTTTGTAACTTGTCGGTAAGGCGCATGATGAGCTGCTTGGCTCGGGTAAGCCTATCAGGCTGGATATCGGTGGCTAACATGCTCTTACTCACGTCAAGAGCCACAATCACATCAATACCCTTACGTTGTGTTTTTTCAGCCTTGTCGCCCATGCGTAGGTTAGCCCAGCCAATAATAATGGTAGTAAGGGCGATAGCCATCAGGATAAACTTAAAGGTATTTCTACCTTGTATATTACCCCGGATTTGCTCGCCAATAAGACGTTCATCCCCCAATTTACGGAGCTTAGTGCGCCTCCAGTAGATAACACTAAGGTACAATACCACCATAAGTGGTAGCAGGCCTAATGCATATAAATGCCCAATGTGCTGAAACTGAAACATAATTTGGAAAACGCAAATTTAATCTTGTGTAAGCTTAATGCAACACTAAAAAAAAGTGATTTTGATAATTTTTAACAATATCAAAATTAGGTACTCAAAGTAAGGAATATTATACGGGCTTTTGAGGGTATTATTGATGGATGTGGCGTAAGAGATATAGGGTGAAAATACTGTAAAAGAAACGGGTTTTTTCCCGTACCACAGGTTGGGAATATTTTGCAAGTTTGCATATACTTTATCCAATTGTTTATGATCATGCTGTATCCATCCTTTAAGATTGCGCTTACACTACGTGAAAAGGAAATACTTAATTTTATTGCAGCCGGGTTAAATTCAAACCAAATTGCTGATAAATTGGCTATAAGTAAGTATACCGTGGATAACCACAGGAGAAATATGATCAGAAAACGAAAAGACCACAAGGGTGAGGGCCAATTGGGAAGGAAATAAAATAACAGTTTGAATTCTTTAAAATGACTTTTGTATATGAATAATGTAGTTGTAGCATTGTTGGTTTTTATTGGATTGCTTATTGGAAACATGAATAAATGTTTCGCTAAAAAAGGCCATCCTGAAAGGGAGCTTAAAGTTGGGTTCGAATTCAGTGCGTTTCTGGATCCGGTATATGGTATGCAGAAATCGTCCAATTATAGGCTTAATGGTCAGAACACTAATACACCCTCAACTCTAGGATTTTATGTAACCCAACCAGGTAAACATATACTGGAGCATTTTCAGGATTTAACTGACGAGGCTAATGCTTATTACTTTCCAATTATGTATAAAACAGAGCATTTCAACCATAAGGAAAGATGGAAACTAATACTTGGATTTACCCACGATAAGCTACAAACTACCGACCCTATACCTGTTGGGCATACATTCAGGTTGGTAGATGGGGGTAATGAATTCTCAGGGCTTGTATCTTATGGATGGGATATTGCTGCTAATATAGCTGATGAAATAAAGGACTATAATAATCACCTAATTATAAAATTCGATTTGCAGTTTGGTGGCTTTATTGGTAATAACAATTGCGATGTGGATTTGGTTTTACGCAACGGAGACTCCTTAAAATCGGTTGATAATAAGCGTAAGTTTGGTTATGGCTATGGTATGATTGCCAATTGCAATGGCGAATTTGGGTATCGGTTCTGGAAGAATTTTTGCATTACTGGTGGTTATAGGATAGGTGGCGAGTTTATTAATAATAAGGCTATGGTAAGTGTAAACAGGGGCACCGAAAAATTGCCATTAACAGTAAATACTATTGGGGCATTTGCCACCCCTTATCTGAAATTCAGTTATGAATTCAGAAGCCAGAAAACAAAAGGAAAGTGGTAAAGCATCGTATTGAAAAGAACAATTAAAATTAATCAAATCATGAGAGTATCGATAGTGTTAATTGTGTTATTAATGTTTCTCAGCCATTCTACATATGGTTATGGATATAGGCCTGGTGATACATTATTAGCTAAAGAGCAATTGATGAAGTTTACCCGGGATTCGATAAGGATGTCAAAAATTGATGATTCTTCAAAGTACTCGTTTGTAAACAGGAAGGCTGCCTATTTAATCTCATCTGGATTTAATAATCCTTTAGGTGTTTTCGGGATTAAGTTTGAGGACAGGATTAAACCTTTACATAGCAGAATAATGCTAGGGGCTGGGTTCGGGTATGCTGCTATTACTGGTTTCAAGACCTCATTTGGTGCTAATTATTTTTTCAGGAGTGAGCGTTACAAATTTATGCCACTGATAGGAGTGGACTATGTTTATGCTTTTGGGCAGCAATTATCTGACCATAACGATGTAATTGATTTTAATGTGGGTAGTCACCAGTATCTTGATGCCTATATAGGCATCAAGATAAAGCCAGGGGCAAAATGGAACCCAAGGGTAAATGACCTTCATTTTCGTGATTTCTGGGATCTGAGATTAATAGTCGGGTATTCTTCGCTTATATCCCCGGTTAATTTTACTGAAGTGCATACCCCACCTTCAAATTGGGTATATTCTTACAATACGGTAAAGTATTTTATAGAAGGAGGCCTGATAGTTGGGGCAAGTTTTGGCATAGACATCCCCCACCTGCGGAAATACAGGTATGCGAATGGCCATAACGTTTATTATACCAAACAGGATCACTAATGACCTGTTTTTAATAAAGCCTATTTCCTCACTAACTTCATCTCATTGAGCAACCAACCAGCCCCGCCTAGTTTTTCTATGATAAACAGGGTGTACCTGATATCAACGGAGATATTGCGGCAGCGGTTGGGGTCGAAATAATAGTCGCTCATGGTGCCTTCATATGCCCGGTCGAAATTGGTGCCAATAAGCTGGCCTTTGCTATTAAGGGTAGGGCTACCTGAGTTGCCTCCAGAGGTATGGTTCATTGCTACAAAGGCAAGAGGCACATCGCCATTTACGGCCCAGCGACCAAAATCTTTGGTTTTATAGAGGTGTTTCAGTTTCGCAGGTACTTTGAAGTTTTCTGAAGTGGAATCTTCGAGGGCAATAGCATCTCCCAGTTTAGTCTGGAAACTGTATTTGGCAGGGCCATCGGGGTCAAGGCCTTTTATATTGCCGTAGGTGATGCGCTGGGTAAGGTTGGCATCTGGGTAAAAAGATCTCTTACTATCCATGGCCATCTGGCTGTGCATATACAGGCGGTTGAGGTAGCGCATATTGGTGGTATATTCCTTTAGGCGTGGGGTAATATTTTCAGCCCTGTAGGTTTTTAAGTCAGCAAATAATTGGTATGCAGGGTCGGCAAGGAGAATTGAACTATCGTTTGCCTTGGCTTTTGCAGCAAATTCCTTGATTTTATCGGCAGATGTAAGTATTGAATTCTTAAACAGGTCTTCAGCCCAGGCTTTCATGTCTTGCTTATGGTCAAGGTATTGTGCCTGGAATTTAGGCGGTAAGGTATTGGCATTGGTAATAAAATACAATGACATCAAGGTAATGAATACATCTTTATCAGTAGGTGCATCATAGTTTTTATAAAAACCAGCCAAGCCATCCGCCGCTTTTTTAATTGTATCGCTTAATGCATCTGCACTGATGTTCAGTCGCATTAGCGATAATAATTTGTCAATTTCGGCCCCCTGTTGGATCAATTCAATTGCTAAAAGGCATTCCTTAACATACTGGTCTCGTTTCATGAAATCATCTATAGAAGATGCATTAGTGTTCATTTTCCTTAGTAAGAATGAGGCATACTGCGGGGCACTACTGCCATCAGCCCATTTTTGGAAACTGGTTTCAAAGTCTTGTTTCTTTTTGATGACATTATTCACCTTAAGCCCCAATACTTCGCCCTGCCATTTTTTCCAACCATTAGCTACGCCTGCTCGTTTAGCTGTATATTTAATAAAGGTCTCCCTATTCTGTGTCATGTGCCTGGTCCAAACATCCAGTTTTTTTGTACGGGCCTGAATACTAATAGGGTCATTAATATTATAGACCTGGTTGAGCTCAAAGGAAGAAATGTACTCCATAGTAGTGCCTGGGAAACCATATACCATGCTGAAATCACCTTCTTTATAGCCACCTATATTAAGGCTAAGGAATTGATTGGTTTGGTAGGGCTTATTGGCAGCTGCAGCCTCGGCAGGCTTATTATCAGCACCTGCGTAAACACGGAACAAGCTAAAGTCGCCGGTATGACGGGGCCACATCCAGTTTTCATCATCGCCTCCAAATGCACCAACACCATTTGGAGGGAACCCTACTAACCTTATATCTTTAAATGTTTCGGTAATGGCTACCCAATATTGGTTGCCTGTAAAGTAGGGTTTTATCTGGGCGTCCAGGTGGGTGGAGGCTGCATATTCTTTTTCCAGTGCAGTAATTTTTTTAGCTATAAGCGTGTCACGGGAGGCATCATTATCCATTTCATTAATTCCTTCCAAAACCCGGTTAGTTACATTTTCCATTTTACGGATAAAGGTGACCGTAAGCCCGGGGCAGGGAAGTTCTTCCTGTAAATTTTGTGCCCAGAAGCCATTGGCAAAAAAATCTTTTTTCTCACTACTCAATCTTTGGGCACTGCCATACCCACAATGGTGGTTGGTTAATAACAGGCCACTCCCTGAAATTATTTCACCGGTGCAGCCTTTTCCAAACAGTACCACCGAATTGTTGATGCCTGTTCCATTTTCGTTATACAAGAGTTCCACAGGTATTTGCAGCCCTGTTTCTTTCATGTCCTTTTCACGTGATTTTATAGTAGCCGGAATCCACATGCCTTCCTTGGCAATGACCCCTTCCTGATTGCAAATCAGGGTAAAAATCATTAAACATTTGGTTAATAAAAGAGGTAATTTTCGTTTTTGCGACATATATTTTTTGATTTGCAGAAATAAATATACACCTTTGCTGTTAAAGTTGTGCGTTAATATCTTATATTAGCAGAAGATTACGTGCTTATCATTACAGGATTATGAAAAAATGCTTATTTATTATAGGGTTTTTGGTGCTTGCGCTTAGTAGTTTTATGCGTACCAACATGGTATATTCCCAGTCGTTGTTTAATGCCCCTGAGACTGTTTGCGTTCACCAACCTGTTACACTAACCAGCAATGACACTACTGCCCGCAATTATTATTGGGGCTTTTGTTCTGGCTATTTAATGAATGCGCCTACCGGTATTAATGAGCATGATAGTTTCAAATTCAAGATTCCTACTAATATTGATATTGTTGAGGATAGCGGTTTCTATTACGGTTTTGTGACCAATTCTGCTTCCCGTGAGTTTTTAAGGCTGAATTTCGGTACTAGTTTGAGTAATATCCCTTCTGTAACCAATTTTGGCGACCTTACTAATGGCTTGCCTATTAATCCATCTTCACTGTTTATACTCCATGATGATTTTTCGCACCATTGGTTCATATTTGTAACAGGTGGTTTTAATGTTTCTACCTCATCTATTGCCCGTATAGATTTTGGCCCACATCTAAATAATCCTACACCAAACATTGCCAACTTTGGTAATTTCGGTAACGTACTTGATTATCCTAAGGGTATTTTTGTTGCCCAGGATACAGATGATAATTGGTGGGGCTATGTGCTGAACCATAATACCAGTACCATGGTGCGCCTCGATTTCTCTTACAATGTATCTAATACACCAAGGATGAAGGATATTGGTAATCCGGTAGATGGAACAACCGGGAATCCTTTATTGAATTTCCCTACCGATATGACAGCAATCAAGGATAATGGTTACTGGTATTTCTTTGCTACCAATATGGGTAATACAGGTAGCGTAGTTAGGCTTGATATGGGTACTACATTGGATACTGCTATTGTAATGGGTAATTATATGGGCAATTTTGCTTTCAGGATTGACTCTCCTTCTTCAATATCTATGAATAAAGATTGTGGTGACTTCTACCTTTATGTAACAGATAGCACCACAAGCCAGCTGGTGGGTATAAGTATGCCAAGCCCTACGGGTCCATATTATGCTATTGATTATAGCGTAGTGGGTGGTATGAATTTCCCTGGGGGTATTTCAAGCATTATTCGTGATAATGATAATGTTTATGGTTTTATCTGTAATGACAGGGATAGTACCTTAACCCAGGTGGATTTCTTCCAGTGCAGTCATTCAAGCATACCTAGTTATACCGAAGTAAAACCACCAGTATATACTTACGATACACCAGGAGTTTACAATGTTTATTTTGTAGTAAACCAGGGATTGCCAACTATGAAGGTTGAGTGTAAACAAATCACAGTTGTATCCTACCCACCAATTAATATGAATACAGATACAACAATGTGTCCTGGTGATACAATTAAGTTGTATGCTGTTTCTACGCTTGCCGATTCAATCAGGTGGACATCTACTTACAATATAGATACTGTTTACCTGTTGCGTGATTCAGTGAGGGTATTTCCCGGTTATGATTATTCATATAAGGTTACCCTATACTATCCTTTTGGTTGTATAGTAGATACTACTGTAAAAGTAAAGGTAAGCAGGGTTCATGCAGATGCAGGACCAGACAGGTGGATGCTCGATGGGGCATTTTCAACCCTAGGTGGCCCTTATACTTCAATATCGCATACTGGCGAGTTTTATACTTTTCCCCACGGTGATAGCGGATATATTTATAACTGGCAGCCCAATTTGTATATAAGCGATACATTTACTTCAAACCCTGTTGTAAACCCACCTGCTGACATGACGTATTATCTCACAGTAACTGAGATTAATGATACCTTCAGGTGTAAGAGTATGGATACGGTGAATGTGCATGTAAATTGCGGTGACCTATACCTGCCAAATGCATTCTCTCCTAATAGCACCAATGTAATGACAAATACTTTTGGTGTACTTAACAGGGATATACAAAAATTAAATTTCCTACGTATCTATGACCGTTGGGGTACAATGGTTTTTGAGTCGGGTATCCTGGCTCAAAGATGGGACGGTACCTATAATGGAAAGCCATGCGAGGAAGGTGTTTATGTATTTATTGCTGATGCCTTCTGCGCCAGTGGTAAGGAAGTAAAGAAAACAGGTAATGTAACCCTGATGAGGTAATATACCAGCAGGTATTGTAGCAAAATAAATTTTGCATCATGGGCGCATATTTATTCCAGTTTGAGCTGGCTGAATTTTCGAACGATGTTGCCAGGATGATACCCGCACACAGGGCTCATGTAAACAAGCTATTTACAGAAGGAAGAATACTTTCCTATAGTGTATCGGCCAACCGAAGCCTGATATGGTGTGTTGTCAATGCAGAGGATGAGCCGGAGGCTATGGAAATAGCTTTGTCATTCCCACTTTACAGATTTTATACCGATATCCAGTGCCATCCTTTATTGTTTCATAATACACTTCATGCGGCATTACCGGGTATTTCGCTCAATTAGCAGAATATACTCTCCATTATTAGGTTATTCATTATTAGGTTATCCATTATTGTTAAACCCATTTTTTTTGAATAGTGACACATGCTGCAAGTGGGTGTTAATTCTATATTTGTTATTTTTGCACACTATTATAGATGTTGATGAAACATCGTGTAAAAAATGACCTATGAGATATCATTATTTTCAAGTGCAAAATAAGTTTGCCTATCTTTTTCTTTTCCTTTTTATTATTGGATTTCATTCAAGTGTTTTTGCAAAATCCACACTAAGTAGGGTTGAAGCCCCGGTTATCTCCTTTCTAGAAAATAATGGCAGGATACTAGACCAGTTTCATAAGCCACGCACTGATATCCAGTATAGTCTGGCTGCAAATAAGGGGCTTACCATATTTGTAGGTAGAGGTGCTTTACATTACCAGTTTGCCCTACCACTAAAAGGAGCTTTGGATTCCAATACTATTGAAACATATAGGATGGATGTGGAGCTGCTTGGTGCCAATAAATCGGCACATGTGGTAGCAGGTCGTAAGCAGGAATACCAGGAAAGCTACTATAACCAAAATGCCAGCAAAGATGGGATAACCGTAAGCGCATTCGATAGATTAACTTATATAGACATCTACCCCAACATTGATTGGGTAATTTATGTAGCTAATGGGCATTTGGAGCATGAATTCCGGGTTAAACAAGGTGGAAAGGTTACAGATATACAGTTGAAGTATTCTGGAGCTACCAATTTGAAAATTGCAGAAAATGGTTCTTTACTCGCTGAAACACCACTAGGGGCAATAAAGGAACAGCCTCCTATTACATGGAAAACTGATGGCAGTATTGTTGCCTCGAAATATGTTTTGAATGGCAATCTACTCACATATAATATAGAAGCACATAGTGCAGCACTTACTATAGACCCCGGATTGGAATGGGCGACATATTATGGTGGGTCTAGTTACGACTATGCAACGGCAGTTACTACAGATGCTGCTGGTAATGTATATATGGCAGGTCAAACAAACAGCCTTACTGGTATTGCAACAACAGGTGGTTTTCTTAATTACCTGTATGACGGACCTAATGCATTTCTGGTGAAATTTTCTCCATCTGGTAACAGGCTTTGGGCTACCTATTATTATGGTCAGGAGGATAATTGTTCGTCTGTTGCTACAGATGCTGCAGGAAATGTGTTTTTGGCAGGTGCTACTGGCGGGACATTTGGAATAGCTACCGTAGGTGGATTCAGGGAATATGCTTGTGGCGGCATAGATGCTTTTTTGGTGAAGTTTAATAGTGCAGGTAATAGGTTATGGGCTACTTATTTTGGTGGTAGTAATATTGACAGATGTAATTCTGTAGCTACCGATAAGGCTGGCAATGTATATATAGGCGGCTATACTGCCTCCGATACAGGTATTGCCTCTACAGGGGCATATCAATCAGCCTTAAGTGGGGCAAATGATGCGTTTATTGCAAAATTCAGTAATGCAGGAGCCCGGCTTTGGTCAACCTATTATGGTGGATCGAATGTAGACGTTGGATTTGCTATTGCAATAGATACGAGTGGCAATCCATATCTGTGCGGAGGAACATTTAGTACAAATGGCATTGCAACTACCGGAGCAATGTCATCATTTAATAGTGGCGGAGAAGATGCATTTGTAGTTAAGTTTAACGGTTCCGGGAGCCGGCTGTGGGGTACTTATTTTGGCGGAGGAAATACAGATGAAGCAAGGTCGGTAGCTATTGATGCTTCTAACAATGCTTATCTGGCAGGCTTTACCGATGCCTCATCTGGATTGGCTACCTCAGGGGCGTGGCAGGCCTCATTCGGAGGGGGGACTCAGGATGGTTTTTTGTTGAAAACCGATAGTACTGGTGCCAGATTATGGAGTACCTATTATGGAGGTTCGGGTAGAGACCAGGCTTTAGCAGTTGCTACTTATAGAAACTCAATGGTATACCTTGCAGGCTATACCGGAACTACTACTGGTTTTACTACATCTGGCGCACCACAAAGTACCTACGGTGGTGGTTACTCTGATGCTTACCTGGCTGGTTTCAGCAGTTCTGGTAGCCGTCTATGGACTACCTATCTTGGTGGTAGTGATTCAGATGCAACAAATGGGTTGGTAGTAACTCCTGATAATCATATTTACATGACAGGTTATACCTACAGCCCAACAGGAGTTGCGACTACCGGGGCATTCCAAACAACTTATGGTGGCGGTCATGATGGCTTTTTGGCAAAGTATGATACCTGTGCATTTCTTAATACCGGGGTTATTACTGGTTTACCTACGGTTTGTGTTGGTGATAGTGTTATGCTTGTGAGTACTGCATTGGGTGGCGTATGGAGTGCTCAGAACAGTAATGCAACAATAGCTGGTGGGTTGGTAGTAGGGGTAAGTGCAGGTACAGATGTTTTTAGCTATACCGTATCAAATGTATGTGGATTAACAAGGTCAGCTATTTATACTATGACTATTAATCCAATGCCGGGTGTAATAAGCGGAGGTGCAACTGTATGTGCAGGAAGTAACGTTACTTTTACCGATACAAGTGCAGGTGGTATCTGGTGGAGTAATAACACATCAGTTGCTACTATTGGGTCTTTATCAGGAGCTATTAGTGGTTTGTCGGCGGGTACAGCTATAATTACCTATCAGTTACCAGCAGGATGCTTTACCACCAAGTCATTGGTTGTTAATCCTACACCAACGGCTATCAGTGGAACTGATACCCTGTGTGAAGGAAGCACTGCAACTTTAACAGATATTACAACTGGCGGGTTATGGAGTAGCAGTAATTTGGGTATAGGCACCATCATCCCTGCCTCAGGTATTATCACTGGCATAGTTTCAGGTACTACAATTGTTACTTACTCTTTAGCTACTGGTTGTTTTAAAACCAAAACAGTGATTGTAAATCCACTCCCACATGCAGGCGAAATAAGCGGAGCAGACACGGTTTGTGAATCTGATAGCCTTTTATTAACTAGCCCTATTCCGGGAGGCTTATGGTCGGCAGATAATGGAAATGTAACCATCTCATCTTCGGGGCTGGTAATTGGGGTAGTGGCAGGTACTTCACTCATTAGTTATACTGTAACTAATAGTTGTGGCACAGTGGCTGCTACACATTTAATAACCATATTGCCAGCATCAACCTGCATAAATGGGATTGGGAAAATAGCGGAAGGTGAGGAGATTTATGTTTATCCAAATCCTAACAGTGGGGTGTTTAAGTTGGGCGTCAATTACCATCCGGGTAGTAAAGGAATATTACAGATCACCGATGTGTTGGGAAAGCAGGTAGCTGCACCAATAAATATTACTACTGGTGAAATGGAAATTAATATTAAGGGGATTTCGCCTGGTGTGTACCTGATAAAAGTTGATATCGAAGGTCGTATTTTGCACCAAAAGATGATTATTTGGTAGTCCAGGGAATAAAAACTGTAGATTGTAGTATTAATTTTGTGCCTTAATTTGAAATTTTGAATAAAATATTTGGTCAGATAAACAAAATCATTACCTTTGCACTCCCCAAAGACCAAAAGGGATTTAAGATATGCTGATCATCGATTCAAAAGATTGCGAAAACATTGACAAAGCGCTAAAAAAATATAAAAAGAAATACGAAAAATCACGTATTCTTAATCAACTGCGCGATCGCCAGTCATTTACAAAGCCTTCAATCAGGCGCCGTACCGAGATTCTGAAAGCTGTTTATAAACAGCAGATGGCTAATGGTGAGCTTGATGATTAATATTTAATAATTACCTAACACTAAAAATAAGTGTTAAATCGAAAATAAATTGTACCCGCTACCGTAAATTTCGTATATTTACAGTAGCGGGTTTACTATGTTTGAAGAAAGGCTGACAGATTTTATTCACTTCCTGAAATTTGAGAAAAGATACTCACCTCATACGATTCTTTCGTATGAAAATGACCTTGAACAATTTAGGGATTATCTGGCCACCGAATTTGATAGCCCCGAACTAAAGACCATTACCCATTTCCATATCCGCGGTTGGTTGGCAGGTCTTAAAGACAATAATCAAACACCACGAAGCCTCAATCGAAAAATTTCTAGCCTTAGTGCATTTTTCAAACAGCAGGTTCGCCTGGGTCAATTGGAAAAGAACCCTGTGCGCCAGTTGCATGCATTGCGTGTGCCTGAGCGATTGCCGGTTTTCCTGAAAGAGAAAGAAACACAAAATTTACTGGAAGAGGTGCAGTTTGACGAGGGCTTCAAAGGAGCTACAGACAGGCTTATTTGTGAATTGCTTTACTCCACAGGTATGCGTCGTAACGAGTTACTGGAGCTCAAGGAAAGTGATATTGAGTGGGGTTTAAGGCAGATAAGAGTATTGGGAAAGGGCAATAAAGAAAGGTTAATACCAGTAAATGCAGTCCTTATGGATAGCATAAGAGATTATATACAGGAGAAGCAAAAGTTACCTACATTTGACAGTCATCATTTGCTGGTGCTGGAATCGGGGATGCAGTTATACGCAGGTTATATTTACCGCGTAGTAACCAGATACTTGGGGAGTATTACTACTCAAAAAAAGAAAAGCCCCCATGTATTGCGCCACACCTTTGCTACGCACCTGCTGAATAATGGGGCTAATATACAGGCTATAAAAGACCTGATGGGGCATAGCAGCCTTGCTGCAACCCAGGTATATACCCACAATAATATTGACAGACTAAAAGAGATTCACAAGCAAAATCATCCAAGGGGATGATATTATTTAACCATAAAAAGAAGAATTATGAATGTGCAAATCAGGACAGTGCATTTCGATGCAGACGCGAGGCTTCTGGAACATGTAAATGCTAAAATTGAGAAGCTGAAGACTTTTCACGACAAGATTATTGACGCGGAGGTTTATTTAAAGTTAGATAATTTATCCCAACCTATCAGGGATAAGGTTGCAGAAATAAAAGTACATGTACCCAAGCATTCCT
>CANGSR010000086.1 GCA_947456055.1 Chitinophagaceae bacterium | reverse complement strand
ATCCATACACTTGGCTTAAGGAAATATTAACTATACTCCCTTCATATCCCATCAACAAAATCAATGACCTATTGCCCAATAACTATGCCCAAAAGCAAAGCTAGTTATCAATAGTGAATTGGTATAGATGCACTTGCTAGGGCGGTTACCTACTAATAGCAAAAAGCGATTCGCCTTCAATGAAGACAAAACCAGAATTAGGGCAAACCAGGGTCACTCAATAGATATAGACCTAGCCCTAGAAGCCAAACAACCGCCTGAATATCTATACCATGGCACAGCTGTAAAATCGGTTGGGTCAATAATGAATACTGGCCTTGAAAAACAATTAAGGCAACATGTACACCTAAGCCTAGACTACGACACCGCCTTGGTGGTAGGAAAACGCCATGGCAATCCACAGGTTTTTGTAGTGGAAAGTGGGGCAATGCACCGGGATGGTTATAAATTCTACCTTTCGGATAATGGAGTTTGGCTGACCGACCATGTACCCACCAAATACCTGAAATTAGACTAAAATAAAAATGGGCTGAACAGATAAGGAATCTGTTCAGCCCATTTTTAAAATTCCTTTGATTATGCTTCCTTTTTAGGAGGCAATGCAAAAGCTACTGCTTCGTGCTCAAATTTACCTTTATGGGCACCATCGCAAAAAGGTTTGTTTTGCGACAAGCCACAGCGACATAATGAAACCACAGTTCTGCCACCAAGGTCGTATGAATTACCGTTTTTGTCTACGATTTCGAAATCTCCATCCATTTTAATGGAGCCATTATTGTTAATAGTAATTTTAGTTGTTGCCATTTTTGTTTTTGATTATTCAACGAATGTAGGTGAATCTTACGAAAATTATTAACGGGCAATACTTATTTTGCCTTGCTTAATCGCATTTCCTTGTTCATCATTCACAACAAAGAAATACAGGCCTGTAGAAAGCATGCTAACATCCATACCTGTATTGCCTGATGTAGACTTGCTAGCTACTAAAGATCCATTAATACTGTATAGATTAAACGACAGATTAGCATTAAGCTTGTTTTCGATATTAATGAAATTATTAGCAGGGTTGGGGTAAATATTTACTGCATCAGGATTAATTGCTACTGTTGGTATAGCATTAGGTCTGTAAACAAAGTTCACATCATCTACATACAATGTAGAACTATCTAAAGGCTGAGAAGCACCACCTCCACCGCTTGAGAAGGTTACACGTATTGTATCTGTCACAGATACTGTATCAGTATAAATAATAGCGGCACTTATCTTAGTAAACGTTGAAGATGGTTTTATTACACATAAACCTGTGCCTAATACTGTATCCACACCATGTTTTTTACCACGTGCAGTAACTGTAAGTATTGCGGTATCAGCACCCCCCATTGTATGGGTAATGCTATCAATACCAGGGAAATACGCCACCCAGGCGGTTACCGTATCCACCCTTCCTGTCACTTTTGTGCCACCAAAATAAGTAATGGCATCGGCAAATGAGCCACCACCTATTATTGAAAATACATCAATTGAAATTTTTGCGTTTGAAAGAAATCCAGGGATAATGCCTAAAGTATCCTGTTTTAAAGTCAAAATTTTCGCAGAGTAGGTACCACTATTAATTCTCGTTGATTCCTGATAAATTTGCCCATGCAAATCAGTCCCGGTTCCCACAAAAGCTCTAAATGCCTCAGCATCAGCTATAATTATTGAATCAAAACCATACCAGCTGGTGGGTGCATGTAAACTTACCACTGGAGAGGTTCCAACTGTGGAACTGCGCCACGTTTCCATTCCTCCGTTAGCTATTTGGGCATTTGCAGCAAGACCAGCGGTCATTGCCAATAAAAGTGTGTAGATTTTCTTCATGACTTAATAATTTTTGATGCAAGTTAGCTATTTAAACTTTTCAAGCAATTCTCAATATTGCTAAAATTTGGTATTTCACTGGCATTTTCAAGCACTTCAGCATAGCGTACTATACCTTCCTTGTCAATTACAAATGCCGACCGTTTAGAAACACCTTCCATATCAAAGATGAATTTTTCGTAAATAGTACCATATGCTTTTGATACATCTTTATTGAAATCACTTAGCAAAGGGAAATTCAGATTCTGCTCATTCTTAAATTTAGCTAATACGAAAAGAGAATCAACAGATATGCCATATACCTGGGCATTGAGGGTGTCATAAATATTATAGCCATCACGAATGGCGCACAGTTCCTTTGTGCAGGTGCTGGTAAATGCCAATGGGAAGAAAATCAATACTACATTCTTACCCTTTTGTTCACTAAGGGTTACTTTTTTCTTTTCGCTATCGAAGAGGGTGAAGTCTGGAGCTCGTTGGCCTACATTAATTGACATAGTTCTTTATTTTTGGCAAAATTAGCACTTACCATCAATAAGAAAAACTTAAATCAAACCTAAAACTGCAATAACCGATTAAGAAAGAAAAGGAAAAGCTACTTAAACAAATTATACTTAATAATACAATAAAGTGCCCTGAAGGCATCCTTCATGCCTATTTTCTTGCCCTCCTCATAGGTACGGCCATAATAGGAAATGCCCACCTCATAGATACGCACCTTGGGTATACGTGATATTTTTGCTGTCACCTCAGGCTCAAAACCAAAGCGTTTTTCCTCTAGTTTCAAACTCTGAATCATCTCCCTGCGGAAAACCTTATAGCATGTTTCCATATCGGTAAGGTTCAGATTTGTGAACATATTTGAGGCTGTAGTAAGCCACCTATTGCCTATGCTATGCCAGAAAAACAAAATGCGGTGAGGCTTGCCACCTATAAATCGTGAACCATAAACCACATCGGCAAAACCACTAAGCAATGGTTTCAGTAGTATATTGTATTCTTCAGGGTCATACTCCAGGTCAGCATCCTGTATTATTACATAGTCTCCTGTAGCCTGTTTTATACCGGTATGTAATGCGGCTCCTTTACCCTGGTTTACCTCGTGCTTGTAATAGGAAATAGGTAAGTCGGGATTAGCAGCTTTATAAGATAAGATAGATTCTTCGGTATTGTCTTTTGAACAATCGTTAACTATAACCACTTCCTTTTTCATACCATCGGCCAAAACCACGGCCTTTACCTTATTTAATATGCGGTGAATGGTAGGGCCTTCGTTATATGCCGGAATGACTATTGATAATGTGCTCATTAATTTCTTTGGTTCAAAGTGCGAAAATACATTTTCATTTTAAAATAATTTACTTTAGTTCCGTTAACGTTTGAATTAGTTGAGCTGCCAGAACATAGAAAAAGCATAGAGCATGGATTATCACTAAATAAAATAAAATTTCTCACTAACATTTACCGTCAAATACTCGTCTATATATTTGCAATGAAATAAAGCTAAAACCCCATTGCCTATTAATAAAATTTTAAAAGACCACTTATGAAGGCATCACTTACCCTCTTATTCCTGTTTTTCATATTAAATACCCAGGCACAGAATTATAATTGCTTCCAAACCGGAACAAAAGGATACTTCATAAATGGCAATAATTATGTAAGGGGAATGCGCATAGACTCTGTAAAAAGTGTTGGTAGTGATTCTGTCTTTTATCCATACCGCACACAAAGGATAAGCTATTATCTCCCTAGCGGTTTTGGAACCGGATTACATATTGACACATTAGGTGCTAGCTGGCTTGGTAAAAATGTAATCAAACATAGTGATGGAACTTTCGTTTTTGATAATTATTGGGATACTGTATTTATTAAAACCCAGGCACATACGGGCGATAGCTGGTCTTTTTTTAATGACACCACAAGATTCTCTTATATAGCAACGGTGGTGTCAGAAGATACTTTGACCGTAAAGGGAGTAATTGATTCAATAAAGAAAATAAAAATTATTGCAGATAGTGCAGGTGTTGTAAATACAAATGACCCGGTAAATAACTTTCAAATCATACTGAGCAAGAACCATGGTTTTGTGCAGGCATTCGACCTTTTTACCTTTCCCTACCATTATCCGGGACATGTAGGCCGTGACTCAACTGGCGCTATTAACAGAACCCAGATTCGATTTTATGATTATTATTTAGACTTATTACTTGGCAATTTAGGTACCTGCGATTTAGGGTGTTTTTATGACAACTTACCTGATACGGTAAATTCAATATTCCATCTTTTTAACTTCCATAACCCTACTCGCAATGAAATATATCATTTTTCAGTAGGAGATGTATACGAATACCATAGACTTATTTCGGGATCTGCTACGTATAATAATTACTATGTAGTTGATTCAGTACTTTCATCTACAACAACAACAGTGGGAACAATGTATAATGGCTCAGAATACAGCTTGGCATCTGTGCTTAACTTTTCAGGAAGTATTCCTCATTATGATACATCATTTAACAACACACCATTTAGCAGCGGGGGAGATACTAATTTACTTGTTGATCCCACTCATTTGCCGGAAGAATGGAATTCAGGTTATCTTCTACGGTATTTCCCCGATACCAGTTATGGCTTACTTAACTGTAAATCTGCAAATTCTTATGAAATTGGCTGTGATTTTAAGGCTACCGGCTTTGGATACACCGGAATTAGTTCAATTCCATCAACCAGTTATGAAACCTATACTATAGGTTTCGGCATGTCTGGTTGGTATGACTTTAATGCTTATTCATTTTTAACACAAAAAAAAGAATACGTATATTACAAAAAAGACACAACAGCTTGCGGCAGCTATGTAAATGTACATATGCCAACTGCTGGCATTAGCCATGTAAATGCTGATAATTCAGTTTTTATTAGCCCCAATCCTGCATCCGACCATATAGACATTATCCCTTCAAGATTTGTAAACACCCCTGTTTCGGTATCCATTTATGATATGAGCGGACGAAGTGTATTTTCCGCACAGGAATCATTATCTAAAAATATCACTATCAATACGTCTTTATGGGATAATGGTATGTATATAGTTACCTTAGCTGACGATAATGGCACTATAACCAGAAAGAAGATTGTGGTAATGAGGTAATGGACGCTCTACCCTATCATTTCTGAAACAATGCTTGCATTTCTACTGTGTTTTGCACTAAGCCTGTAAAATAGCTATTGGGCTTTACGGTATAGGTTGTTATCAATGTCAGCAACAGTGTTTTACGTGTTTTTGTGCGTTCTTTAAATGTCTGTAATTTTTGGCGAAGGTATTCGGCATAAGGTTTATCAATGGTAAAATCGGTTTCGTTGAATTTCATCTCGCAGAGATTGATACAATGGTCCCGCCGGTCTATCAACAAATCAATCTGGATACCCTGCTCCCCATTTGCAGCCACCGACCTCCAACCCGACTCCTCAGTAAGCACACCTGAGATACCCAACGATTTTTTAATCTGCTGTGCATGCTTAAGGCACAGACCTTCAAAAGCAAAGCCACTCCAGCTCTTCCATGATGGGGTTGCAGAAAGCTTCAACCATGTTCCTGCCCCCGTTGTCCTTGCCTTTTCCATAAATTTCAGATAGAACAAGGAATACTCATCAGTAAGTTTGTAAATATTGTCTCTGAATGTTTTCCCAAATGGGATATAAGGCGTTATAAACCCAGACTCCACCAGTTCCTCTAATAGCTTGGTAGCAGTGCCGCCTGACGACAACTTGCAGGTGGCTATAATTTCTTTCCGGGTAAGCCCTTTGCCTGTTTTGGCTAGTGCCTTTATTATAGCAATATGGTTATCTGCCTTATCAAATAGCGACTGGTATAAATTCTTAAATTCGCCTTTCAGTGTACCATCTTTTGTAAAACAAATACGGTCTATAATCTGGGCCGCACTTTCGCCGGGCTTTATGTCTTTCAGGTAGTGAGGTATACCCCCTATGGCCATATATAGTTGCAAAATCTGGTAATGGTCCAGATTTATAGCACGGCTTCCTAGGTACTCTTCTACTTCTGCCAGATTAAAAGGCATGAGCCTGATTTTCCTGGTAATTCTATTATGCAGACCTCCACGGTTGTTTACAACGTTATGTATCATCCACGATGCTGCTGAACCACAAATTACCACCACAAGATTGGGTTGCCGTGATGCCCAGCTATTCCAAAAATGGTCGAATGCTTGTAGAAACCCTGATTTAGGTGTATGTATCCAGGGGAACTCATCAAAAAAAATTACGCATTTCTTGTCACTTAATAAGGGGGTCAAATATTGTTGCAGGCTATGTAAGGCTTCAATCCAGGTAGATGGAGGAGTAATATCAACGGCACTTTGTGTTACAGCCTTCATGGTTTGGCTGAAATTGAGTAGCTGCCTGCGAAGGGTGGCTTCATGCACCCCGGAGAACTCAAAAACCATATTGTGTTTATAGACTTGCCTGATAAGAAATGTTTTACCAACACGCCTTCGCCCCAGCATAGCCACCAGTTCGGCCTCAGGTGAATCTAATGCTTTGATTAGCAACCCTTTTTCAGTATCCCTACCTATCAGATTCTCCATCAACAATAATTATATACAGCCAAAACTACAAAATAATTAAACGTTATGGCTAAGAATAGAAAATTATAATCAGCCACAACTATGTAAATTACTATAATTATGGCTGATTATAGTGCGAATTGATTAAAAACAGATTGCTATCAAAGACTGGGTAGAACAGAAAAGCACGCAAGTTGAATATTCTGGATGAATTTAAAATTATAATCAGCCACAACTATATATTTTACTACAGTTATGGCTGATTATACCTCTAAATTGATTATAAACAGAGTGCCACCAAATACTGGACAGCCCTGAATAACAAGCTAAAGCATACCTTTTGCTAGAATCAATCATTATAATCAGCCATAACTATACAGTTCTTTATAGTTATGGCTAATTATAGAAAATAGATGACCTAAAAATGATTATTGTCAAATAGTCACTTGCCCCAAAAAGAATGGCTGAATGAGTCTTGGGTAGGAAAAATTAATCATAACCAGCCATAACTATACCAACTATAGTAGTTATGGCTGATTATAATTACCAAGAGGATTTCCAACCACTAAATACTGCTTTATAACCCCGGTCAACAAGTAAAAACACATAGAACTCAGCACCAATTGAAGTGAACTACTCCGACACTCAATTATAATCAGCCATAACTATGCATAATTGCATAGTTATGGCTGATTATAAATTTAAACACTAAAACTAAGGCAATACGAATTAGGGCAAACAATTGACGGATTATAAATTCCCGCACACAAAGACATATTAGCACCCAAACAATTACCTTTGCACCACACATTCATAGTGCCTTGTATGCAGCAATACCTCACACTACTTAAGCACATTATAGATACCGGAGTAAAGAAATCTGACCGCACTGGCACAGGAACAACCAGTTGTTTTGGCTACCAGATGCGTTTCGACCTGCAACAGGGCTTTCCGATGGTAACAACCAAAAAGCTCCACCTGAAATCTATCATCTATGAGTTATTGTGGTTTTTGAAGGGGGATACCAATATTGCCTATCTTAAAGAACATGGTGTAGGTATATGGGACGAGTGGGCCGATGCAGAAGGCAATCTGGGCCCCGTATATGGTCACCAATGGCGTAGCTGGACGGGTGCTGACGGCAAAACCTATGACCAGGTAAAGGACGTACTACACCAGATAAAAACAAACCCCGACAGCCGCCGGATGATAATAAATGCATGGAATGTTGCCGACCTGCCTAAGATGAAACTCAGTCCCTGCCATGCCTTATTCCAGTTTTATGTAGCCAATGGAAAGCTTAGTTGTCAACTCTACCAGCGAAGTGCCGATGTATTTCTTGGTGTGCCGTTCAATATTGCCTCCTATGCTTTGCTTACTATGATGATAGCCCAGGTTTGCGGCCTTGAACCGGGTGAATTTGTACACACCTTTGGCGATGTGCATCTATATAGCAACCACGAAGAGCAGGCAAAGCTACAGCTTACACGCCTGCCCTACGAACTGCCTGTGATGAAAATAAACCCCGATGTAAAAGACCTATTCTCATTTAAATATGAGGATTTTACACTCGAAAATTACCAATGCCATCCTGCTATTAAAGCACCCGTAGCCGTATAAACAATAAGATACTTCTCAATATTAACACACTTCAATTAAGCACATTGATAACAATACACGACAAGGAATTCGTACCGTTTTTAACAAGTGACGAAATCAGCAAGCGCATAAAAGCCCTGGCCTGGAAAATTAATGCCGACTATGCCGGTAAGCGCCCATTAGTATTAGGTATACTCAATGGCTCATTCATATTTGCTGCCGACCTGTTTAGGGAGCTGGTTGTAGAGGCTGAAATATCTTTTATAAAACTGGCTTCTTATAAGGGTACCACAACCACAGGAAATGTGATTACCGCCATAGGTCTGGAAGAAACCCTTACCGACAGGCATATTATCATTGTAGAAGACATAATTGATACAGGCAAAACCCTCTCTACCTTTCTGCCCCAGTTAATAAGACAGCAACCGGCATCAGTAAAAATAGCCACCTTCCTTACCAAACCAACTGCCCTGAAATATGATGTAAAGGCCGATTACACTGCCTTTGAAATTGAAGACAAATTCGTGGTTGGTTATGGGCTCGATTATGATGGGCTTGGTAGAAACCTTCCCGACTTGTATATCCTTAAATAACAAAAGGGCACTGAATTTCACAAAATTAAATGGGAGCAAATCCTTGTTCAGAAAGAGAAATGCCAGATTGAATACCGGTTTTTCCCAATTTGGAAAGATTTTTATTACCTTTAGCCAATGTTTGCCTGATAATTAGCTTTTATCTTATTCGAAATAATCAGCAATCAAAGGACAAAAATTGCATTAAAACATTTTTAAACCAAAAACCAATATGAACGTATCAATTACACGCAGATTAGCCGCAATATGCGCCCTGTCATTAACTTGCGGAACCTTGTCAGCCCAAACCGGCTTCGATTTCGGATTAAGAGGCGGAATCCAAACCTCTTCTCTTCTCAACCAGCAGGATGAAGATGCAGGTGCTGAGCTGGACTATAAAATGCCAATAGGTTTTGCTGCTGGCATTGGCGGTGGTTATACCTTTAATAACCATATGGGTGTGGGTATAGATATCCTGTATTCTAAGCAAGGCCAGGGTTATGGTGGAGATGCAAACGCTATTATGTCACATGGAGTAGATAATTTCAGTTATACATTTGCAGGTCTCGCTCTGGTTAACGACATAAACATGGATAACAACTACACTGCAAGAACTATAATTAATTGCATCAAGATACCTATTATGTATCGCTATACCGGCGACAATACGAAGAAATCATATTTCAGTTCTTTTATAGGCCCACAATTCAATATACTCAGTGGAGCATCATACATGGTTAGTGACAAAGATGCGCCAATACCTGATTTTTCAGCAAAAGATGTTTATACTAAAATGACTTTTGATGTGGTTTTAGGTGTTGGGGCAAATGTGCAGCTATCTGATAACATGCTACTTACAGCGCATTTCCGTCTGGATTATGGATTGAGCGACATGGAAAACAAAAGCTACACCACCCCATCTGGTGACAAATTTTTCAATGCCGACCGTTCTGCTACCCATAATGCAACTGGTGGTATCTTAATAGGCCTTAACTACAGCATGGTAAAACAAGCCAAGAAAGACACAAAAGGCGCACCGCAAGTAAAGAAGAAATAACCTTTATAAAATAATATTCAATCAAGGCTCCATACAAAATATGGGGCCTTTTTATTTTACCATTGCCAATTTTCATTACCATCTCCTAACCTAGATGCAAAAGAAAAGATGTTGTAAATAGAGCTACACCGTGCGTAACAATTTTCTAAACAATAGACTATCAATAGTACAGGTCAGTAGCCCCAAAAGAAAAATCCCGCCAATGCTTGTGCAGAGCGGGATTATCAATACTTATTTTATCAACTATTACTTTGCCGAAAGGTTATCACCCTCCATAGTCAGCTCTTTTGGATAGTCGAGGTAGCTCCATTTGCGCACCACAATACCATCTTTTATCAGCATCAAGCCCGGATTTGTACGCAATGCCGTTTTCACTACAGTCCCATCAATCGTCAAAAATGGTACATCCTTCATATTCCATGCTTCCTCAAAGGTGCGGCACATTTCCTTATCGGCACTGCATGCCATATAGAAAGGTATATGTAATCCCTGCGCTTTGGTAATAAGGCTACGCAACTTATCCATATTCTTGGTCTTGGCATGTTCAGGGTCACGGATGAACCATAAGAAGGTATACCCCTTGGTTTTCAATACTGCTTCAGTTTGGTTTACACCTGCAGAGTCAGTTAATGAGAAATCATGAATAGCTGGCAAACCTGTTGCCTCTTTTACTAATTTATCCTTACGGTCAACATATGTCCATGAGGTATCTTTCCATGGATAATTCTCCATAGTAAATTCCTGTTTGATACCGTTTTTCTCATAGATGAATACATGCTCATAAACTGCTTCTGTATAATCAGGTCCAGGCTGCATTTTTTCCCAGATATTATTACCTGCTTTATAAGGTAAGCAATCGTGGTAAGGAAGATGGTGGAGTGTCCACCATTGGAAACCAAAACTGAAAATAGTAGCAGCCCCTACTATTGATGCATTGATAATTGACTTATTGCTAATTGGGAAGACCCTGTACCTATATGCAAATAGCACAAAACACATTGCGGTAAGCACTACGTCTTTATAGAAAGTTACAGAATTAGACAATGGTATGCAATCACCAAAACAACCACATTCCTTTATTTTGCCAGTTACCAGCGCATAGCCGGTAAGGAATGTATAAAAAATATTAAGCAACAAGGTAAGTGTAATGTAAAATCTAAAATAGTTACCCACTAGCATTGCTACACCTGCTATAATCTCAAATGCAATCATACAAATGGACATACCCATTGTATAATTAATCATAAAGTTCATATCCCACACTTCAAATACCTCATTCATTTTGTAGGTGAGGCCAAGAGGGTCATTCGCCTTTACCAGGCCTGAAAAAATAAATAAACCGCCAACCAGAATTCGTAAAATCCAAATTAAGTATTTCATGTTCTTTGTATATAATGATTAAATAAAAAGCTTATAATCCCCTTTAAACTTGCAGATAATCTACCGGAAATACCTGCTGCAAAATTATTTATCAATCTGTTATTGTAGTGCCATAAGTCTATTAACTAAGGCCCGGAAGCGCTATTTGGATATTCAGTTGCAACATAGGGTTTAATATTTTGATAAACCAGGCTTACCATAATTCTCAAACCCCAGGAACAACATATCCTCGTACACCATTCCGCCAACAAAAATAGTAATAACTTTACCTTATCAAACATACGGTTTAACATAGAAAGCACAAAGTTTTTATAATATTCATAACAATAAATACGCATTAGTTTGTCCCTGATTCAAAGCAAAGGCCGCCTGCTCGATTTGTCAACACCCCAAGTAATGGGTATCCTTAATGCCACCCCCGATAGTTTCTACCAGATAAGACAACAAGGTGAGCTTGATACCCTTGTTGCAAATGCTGAAATTATGTTAAATGACGGTGCAACCATATTGGATATAGGTGGAGCGTCAACAAAACCAGGCTCTGATATTATTGATACTCAAGAGGAATTGAAAAGGGTAATACCCCTTATTGAAGCAATTCACAATCAATTTCCAGATGTATGGTTATCTATAGACACTTATAATGCCACAGTGGCCAGGGAGGCTATTGGTGCTGGCGCTTCTATTGTAAATGATGTAAGCAGTGGCTCTCTTGACCCTGATATGCTAAAAACTGTAGCCGCACTAAAAGTGCCCTACATAGCCATGCATATGCAGGGCACACCAAAAACAATGCAAATAGCCCCAAACTATACCGATGTGGTAGCCGAAGTAAGGAGATACCTCTATGATATTTGTAACCAATGCGACGAAGCAGGCATTACTGATGTAATTCTTGACCCCGGTTTCGGTTTCGGTAAAACGGTGGAGCACAATTTCAGTTTACTAAAGTCGCTGGCAACTTTATCCATAGCAGGCAGGCCCATATTAGCCGGATTATCAAGAAAATCTATGATTTGCAAGCTACTAAAAATAAAACCCGAAAACGCCCTCAATGGAACCACCGCCTTAAATATGGTAGCTTTGCAACAAGGTGCTAACATCCTTAGGGTACATGATGTGAAGCAAGCTGTAGAGGTGGTAAAATTATTTCAATTGCTTAATGAGGCATAAAACGACTCTCTAATAATTACAATAGACTATAAAAAGAAGAACCTGATATCGCTACCAGGTTCTTCTTTTTATAGTCTATATCCAGATATACCATTTGGCACTCTTAGATTTTACTTTTTTAATGCCACCATGTACGACTAGCTGAATTAATTTTCCAGAAAAGTGAAATAGTGAATGTAGAATAAGAATCATTATTACTAGGATTACCCCTTAAGCTTCCTGGTGTAGCAGGAGCCGATAAGCCTGAGAAATAACTCTTATCCATAGTATTATAAGCAGTTATTGGTTGTGTACCTGGTAAGTGATTTACAAAATCGGCATAGCTGATATATTTACCACTTACACCATCCAGATAGTCGGTAAGGGTCATACGCCAGATGTATTCAAAACCTAAATTTAGGTGACTACCAATATCCCACCTATAACCAAATCCCAAGGGAATACATGGTTGCCATAAAGAATATTTAGCAGGAAAAGTGCCCTGTCCCTCAAAACCCTGACCTTCAAGCGAAAGCTGATATGTATTTACCCAGGTTGGGGTATTACCTACTGTACTTTGTGGGTTGTAATGAAAAAGACCAATACCAGCAAATAGTACAGGTTGACCTCTTCTACGTGCGCTTTTACTTTCATAATTAAATCTCAGAGGAGCAATTTCCATCATCACTGTACCTTCGAATATCTGATCCTTGGCGGTCTGATTCCTTGTATAACGTTGAAAAGCATCATCACCCTGAAAAGTAGCTTTTTTAGCTGCATCCTTATTCCATGCATCAGTAGCAAACAGTGATCCAACATTCGCAGACAACCTTACGGCAAAAGCGGGACTGAATGTATACCGCCCATAGATACCACCCAGAAAAGCAACCTTATCGAAATATTTACTATTAGTATAGTGGTCAATGATAGACTGGGTTCCTACATCGCCCCATAAATCACTAAGACCCGTTGAGAATCCAATTGACCAGCCGCTTGGCTCAATATATTCACGTGATGCGTCCTGAGCTTTAGCTACTGGTCCAAAAACCATACATAAACACAACACAATTAGGCTACAGAATATTCTGGCATTCATGTTCCAAAAATTTGGGTTGAAGATATAAATTATTTTCCTTTAAACACAGGTTTTCTTTTTTCTAAAAAGGCTCCTGTACCTTCTTTCATATCTTCAGTTGCGAAAAGTTCACCGAAACGCTTGATTTCATTATTAAAGCCCTGAGGATCGCATTTTGCTGCATCATTTACACACGAAATGATATCAGATATTGCTAATGGTGCCTTAGTGTGTATTTTCTGTAATATTTCTTTTGCCTTGCCTAATAAGTCAGCCAATTCGGTAACATGGTTCACAAGACCCAAAGATTTTGCTTCATCAGCACCTACCATATCAGCAGTCATCATCAGCTCCATTGCTTTTCCTTTGCCCACTAGCATTGTAAGACGCTGCGTGCCACCATAACCTGGTATCAATCCCAAATTCACTTCTGGTTGGCCGAATTTGGCATTCGTACTTGCAACCCTGAAGTGGCACGACATTGCTAGTTCGCAACCTGCACCTAGTGCAAAACCATTCACAGCAGCAACTACTGGCTTATGGCAATTATCTATTTTATCAAAAACATGGTCCTGGCCTTTTTGTGCAAGAGCCGTACCACCTACCTTATCAAGAACATTTAGTTCGCTGATATCAGCACCTGCCACAAATGCCTTTTCACCTGAACCAGTGATAATGGCAGATTTAATATCGGCATTGGTATAAACCTCCTCCATTGCATTACCCAACTCTTCAATCACCAGTTTGTTTAACGCATTCATTTTGTCAGGACGATTGACAGTTATAATCATTATCCCGTTTTCTACTTCTGTTTTTAATGTCTGATACATTGTTGAAAATTTATTAAATTTGAACCTTTCTTATAACTTGCTTAAAGACTTTTTGCCAGTGGCAGGTTGGATTAAAAATTACGATGCTCACTTACCCATTCCCTGATATAGTCGGCTATAGCTGAGGTAGGTGCTCCTGGCGCAAATAACTTGCCCACACCCATAGCTTGCAATGCGTCTAAATCTTCATCGGGAATAATACCACCACCT
>CANGSR010000085.1 GCA_947456055.1 Chitinophagaceae bacterium | reverse complement strand
CTTGTCAATGGCAGAGGGCCGGGGTGAGGCCTCCGATTGGCAATCTAAATCCGTTTAAAAACCATACTTGTCAATGGCCGAGGGCCAGGTTGATGCCTCTCAAAGCACTTCCGAATTTATTATATCAATCCCTTTACGCATTCGGATTCTCAAATCCCAGGCTTATTTCTATATCACTTGCATAGCCTACCGGAGTTATTTTCAACACCACATTCAGTTGGCTGGTACTAAGTATATTTTGTGCCGGGTCTATAAAACAATCCACTGCCGAAATTTCCTTATTAGCCGTCATGGTATTGTTTATCTGGTTGATAATTTGGCGGCTAAGCCATTTGCAAAATCCGGCATCCAATGTCCCATCACTATTCACCGGCACTTCATCATCCACTTCCTGCACAAATGTGGTATAAGCAAGTATATGTGCCTTATCTATTACCCTACCACGTGCCAGCATACTATAATCATCCGTAGTTGCAGTCAGCATTGGGTCACCAGTGAAGTAGAAACCACTTACATTAGGATAGGTGGTAAATGTGATAAATCCCTTCTCAGCTATCACCCCAAGTGCCCCAGCTCCTGCCGCACTAATGGTTGTAGTGCCTACATAAGCTGCTGTATTAGTTAGGGCACCTGTTCTTACCCTGCTTATTTTCCTTTGCACAGGTATTGAGGAAATCAATCCAAGTAAAAGTCCTACACATGCCGATGCACCACTTACACTATCGCCAATCAATATCGCTGTTCTGTTATTGGTAGTCCCACTTGTCTCATCAGTCAAATCCGCCGCAACTCCGGTATACGAACTTCCCCCAATTATCGCTCTGAAAGGCTTTTCAGCATTAAAATAGGAATCAGCCATTACCTGCATATTACTGGCCCCGGTATACACATCATGGTTAAGACCATTGCTAATAGTAATTGTTCCTCCATGCGATGCAATATTGGCATCATCACTTAGTAAGCCCAATACTTTAATCTTACCCGCCGCATAGTCCAGCAACTTTTTGGCACCATTGGCATTATTGATATCAGCCATTTGGTTCAATGTTATTGAAGTTGAGGTAAGCATCAGGTACAACTGTGCCCCTGCCCCCGCTTGGGCATAAAACTCCTTAAGTTGTTTTATCGCAAATGGATTATTCCCCACCGTAATACCAGCATGCGCCACATCAGTCATACTGGTCACCAATATCGGCGTCCCAATGATATACCCGCCTGTTTCCGAAAACCCGGTAAGCACCAAACCCATTATCCCATCATGCGTCTGGATTCTACCACCTAGTTGGCCATTCGCCAACGTTATGTTCACACTTCCCATATCTTGTTTTTTATAGACAGGCACCTATTTCAATACCCATCTTGATTCGTAAATTTTATTATATACATATATCCTCTTCTACATCCTCCTCCCAACATTCATTCACCAAATAATCACTGTCCGCCTCCACCTGTTTCTTAGTCTTGGTAACAATTGCCTTATCCGCCAGCTTTTTAGCGTGGTTCACTGCCTTTTGCTCATCAAAAAACGCCAGGTTATCACTGGTGAAAAACATTAAGTCAGCAGTCTTCCTATTTCCTGAATGATTATTTTCCTGTTTCATATTCGAATAATTATTTGTTAGTAATTGAGGTGAATTCCTTAATAATTGAGGTAAAATGTAATACTCAAGGATTCAAACTTTCCACCTGTTAATTTGATAGTTTACTATTTATTCTTCCCATCATTGCGGGAGAGGGTCCAGAGGTGAGGTCATTTATGTTACCCCTTGCCATATTACTAGGTTAAAACAACGTGAAAAGGGCACCATTTGCTAGCTCAGGGAGGACGTGATAATTGAATTTGGAAGCCCTGAAGGGATGCCATTATTCCTCATTAGATCAATGACTTCGTTTATCAATGCCTGGCCTTGCCCTCGTTGTCACCCCTCTCCATTTTTCGGAGAGGGGTCGGGGGTGAGGCCACTTTTTCCGGCCTGTCCGCCGTGGCGGGATAGGGGCTGGGGGTGAGGCTATCCAAGACTTTGAATCCCCAATCTAGTCGTATTTGTCACCCGACTCCATACTCTTAGGTCAAAACGTCCGCCGCGGCGGACACCATATACTAGCCCAGGGCATCGCCCTGGGTAGTCTTGATGGCCATTGTCTTATGCCCCCAAAGGCCGACATTAATCACATCAATTACTAATCTTACTTAAATGATAGAGTTCAAAGGGGCTGGTCAACTACTTTGTAGTAGAATATTTTGCTTGCGTAAAAAGGTCATAAACAAACTGTTTCATTCGGCCACCATCAAGATAGCCCGTAAGCAAGCTTGCAAGTTTCTGCAACAAAGCATCTTGCAATTTTGGGTCAAACTGCTTTAGTTGTTTAATAAAACAGGTCAATTTCTCACCCGGATCACTATATTGTTTGCACTCATTAGCACTGGTCAATGCTCCTAAAATTTCATTCAACCCAGCCTTCACTATTTCCTTATTCTCCAAACCCGCCACAATTGTAAGCAGGATATCCCCCTGAGTCGAATTAAGCATCGCTTTAATTCGTGTAGTTATTTGCAAGGCCGTATCAATATGTCCTTCCACGGCCTTGTCAAAATGTTGCAACAGGTCCTTAATCTGACCCTTTATTTTATTTCCAAACATGTTTTTAGATTTTTTAATGAAAAAATGTAGGTGATTCATCAGAATTGCAGGTTGCTATTAGTTATGCCATATTTCGTATGTTCCATTGGAGCAAAGCAACGATCAATTATAAGTAACATTATCTAAATTGTTGAACACCATATCGTTGGCTCCATAGGAACTAACGGCTTTGTAGAAAAATTAGCCATTATGTATTCTGCTCCTTTTGGAGTAACAAATTTGTTGCACAAAAGTTCATTGAATAGGACGTGGACAATCCAATCATATCTCAAGAATTACTGTCAGAAACGCCCGGATACGACACCCTCTCCTTTGGAGAGGGCCGGGGTGAGGCCACCAATTGGCTATCCGATTTCCTCTAGCAAGTCTCATAAAAACAACACTTGTCAATGGCAGAGGGCCGGGGTGAGGTCACCAATTGGCTATCCGATTCCCCCTTTGTGCAAAGGCCTGAAGCGTTGGGAAGGGGGTTAGGGGGTGTGTCACGAATGGAAAGACAAGAAGTTCTTTTCAATGTTGTATAAAAGATGAGAGTAGGTCTCTCACACAAGCCATCCAGTTGGCGTGTGTAAACCATCCAAAGGTGCTATACTCAAAAGGTATGGTGCTGAACGTTTGGACAAAAGGCTATGCATGACATGGTCAGGTAAGTGTAATGAAGCTGAACGCAAGTAAACCATCGATGAAGTGTCGAAAACCCGTAGATGTTGACAAAACTATTGGTTTCCCCCTACTGATAGGAAGATTGTAGCGGAATAACTGGCATACTGGCTACAGGTCAACCGGCATATAGGTGGCAGGAACTTTACACAGGCTTTTATACGGAACGTGAGAACCTTCGTATCTGATGCAAAGGGAAAAGGTACAAGTGGCGAACCCATTAGGCCGAAAGTACCGAGGCGGATTCAAGGGGCGGACTGAATCGTAGTAGTGTTTGAAGTCCTGTGAAAGCAGGAAGTAGCGAAGGGTTCAGCCAGACAGTGATTCACTTAAGCTAACAATCGTTATTAAACGAGAGGATTAGGAAAAGAAGAACACACAAGCAGTGGCTAACAGAATAGTAGAGTTGGTAAAGGTTGGCGCGACAACCAATACGGCGGGTTACTCTGGAAAGGCTGTGAAGTCTGGAAGAGCCGTATGATGGGAGACTATCACGTACGGTTCCGTGAGAGGCTTGGGGTGAAATTCCCCTTGCCTACTCGACATGTCTTTTTTATCAAATAGAGCACTACCTCAATTATTGAAAAATCGACCCACGCAAGAAATTTCACAAATTAATATCCACAAATGGTGGTGGTATACCCGGGCATTCTGCTCCTGCAGACATTTATCTTCTGTCTCTCCTATTGGCAAATGCGCACCCACATTTTCTATCCATATTCCCGATACCACTCATTCATGGCCCAGGTACCCACCACTAATTTCCTGAAATTGACTATGCCGCTGCCTGAACAATCGCTACAATACCCTTCGCATCATTACGGCGGATCCTTGCACCCATTCTTACGCTCACACTATACACATCGCCATAAAAAGTAGGGTCGCCTATACGCTCAAAGAACTTAATCTGGCCCAAAGCCCTTTCTACAGCACCAATCTGCCAGCACAGCACACCATCATTATCCGTTGCTGCCGGGGTAGCCCCATAGCTGTTTACAACCGGAGCAGTATCGTTATTGTAGGTCACCACGCCACCACGCATCATGATATTGAAACCAAATAACCTACCCAACACACCATCCTTCACATCATAAGCCGCACTGAAATCCCTGTATTGGGTCGCCGTCATATCATCCGTCAATTGCTGGAACATATCTGCACTCAATAGGGCATACCGTCCTTCCATGGGCACATTTTGCTTGTTCAGTTGCAACTGTGCATTTTTTAGGTCATTTACAGTAAGCTTGGTTCTGTTACCCGTAGTTCCAGCCAGGGTCGAAGCCGTTGATACCCCGCTAGTTCTGATGATAGTTCCTAACCCACCAGTCGGACTCCATTCCACAAGAATATTATCAGCCACAGTCTGCCTAAGCGACGATTCATATTCCGACAATACACTTTCCCTCTTGTTATAGCTAAGTTCAAAAGTTTCCGCATTCGGAATCAATATAGGGTCGGTCGTATACTCATCCAGGGTATAGGTAATGTCCGTGTCCGTCCTTTGCACCACAGTCGCCGGTAGGCTGCTCCTGTTTTTCACAATATTAGCCGTAGCTCCGGCCTGTGGAATATGCACCACCTTCCCTTGTAGCACATATTGCCCTGCATCAGTCGATGCCAATAGGAATTCATTGTTCTTAAACAAATTCCCTTCAATATGGTCTTGCCATATCTCCTTTTGAATTGCCATTGATTATTTATTTATTGGTGATAAAAACGATTATTTCTCCGGATAATGACCAACAAATCGGTCACTCTCCTGAAATGAAAAACTATTCTGACCCTATTTAAAATCCTGTAATAATAGGTCTGATAAAAACCCGAAGATTGATATTATTATAGAAAATAGCTAAGAATTTCGGACGAATCCTGAAAGGGTGAAGTTATTCCTCCTTAGATTAATTACTTCATTTATCATTGCACGGTCTAGCCTTCGTTGTCACCCCTCTCCATTTTCCGGAGAGGGGCCGGGGGTGAGGCCATTTTCCGGCCTGTCCGCTGTAGCGGGAGAGGGGCCGGGGGTGAGGCCATTTTCCAGCCTGTCAACCGTGGCGGGAGTTAGGCTCGGAGTGAGGCCAATTAATAACCTACATTCCTAGGTCTAATGAAAACCCGAAGGGTTGACATTATTATAGAAAATAGCTAAGAATTTCGGACGAACCCTGGTGACATTATTTGTAGTTAAGTTTTGTAAGAAATATTCTTGCTCTCGTTGTCACCCCTCTCCATTTTCCGGAGAGGGGCCGGGGGTGAGGCCATTTTCCAGCCTGTCAACCGTGGCGGGAGTTGGGCTAAGAGTGAGGCCAATTAATAACCTACATTCCAAGGTCCAATAAAAACCCGTAGGGTTGACATTATTGTAGTAAATGACTAAGAATTAGGTATGAACCCTGAAGGTGTGACATTATTTGTCTATAGGTTATAGGTTTAGTTGATATTTTTCTGATTGCTTCCTAACGTTAATTATAGAAAACTATTATTATGATGCCACTATCTACTAAATGCTACAAATTAAAATAGACCCAATAATCTTGCCATCTTTGTCACCCCTCCCCAAATTCCTAGATTTAAACGCCCTGAAAGGGCACCATATACTAGCCCAGGGCATCGCCCTGGGAGGCAATGATCGCTAAGGTTAAAAGCTCTGAAGGGGTGACATTATTTGTCGTCAATCAAGTACATGAAAAGTTCTAATATGCTTATCTGCCTACATTTAGGAACCGACTAACTACCATCTACTACTTACTATCTACTATAAAAATGCTACCAATAACCCACTATTCACTGCCCATCTTTCTACTTATGTCTTTCTACTTTCTACTTTAGACTCACGAAAAAAACTTCCCATCAAACAACTCCTGATACCTCACAGGATCATTGGCTCTTAGCTCTTTAAGTTTCTTACCGCTGGGGTCATTCTTTTCATAATCATCCCAAACCCATTGAGACTCCCCTTTCAGCTCATTCTTATTTTTAAGCAATTCAGTAATCGAGCGGTACGCCGGCATAGCACTCAAAAGCCCCTTAAGCCCCTCCGGATTATTTTCATAATCAATGGCCAGCTTATCTCTTAACTCAACAGTGATTTTCCCATCCTCAAGCGCCCTCTCAAGCAGTGCACCTACCTCATGCTTATTCTTAGCCTTATTGCTAACCTCCAGCTGTTCAAGTAATTGCTTTTTCTCATCAGCCAGGGCTTTATTGTCCAGTTCCAGCTTAGCCACATTACCTACAATAGTTTTCACAGCAGCACCCAATTCCCCATCCTCGGTTTTACTATTCAGATTAAGCGCCTCCTTAATTTCATTCAGCACATTTTGTTGTAGCGTCTTCACAATTGGTTGGTTAATATTCAAATCCACCAGATTCAACTCATTTTCCTGGGCATCGTAAAGACGGGTCAGAGCATTACAATTCCCGGGGATATCCACTAGGCTACATTCTTTGTTATACCATTTGGTAATAGTAGGCCCTGTTTGGCCAGGTAGCATTAGCTCCTTCTCATTGCTGAACTCCAGCACCACAATATGCCCTACAGATGCCGCATTCAAAAAACCGTTCTCAGCCTCATCACATGTTTGCACACCACGCCCGTTAGATAGGTTGATAACCGGGGTACCCACTATTTTATCATCCTCCACACGTAGGTCTTCCCATTTCAGCACAATCCCATCCTCCCGTTTATGCATATAATAGCCAATCGGGTTTTTCTGGAAGGCATCAAGCTGGTATCCACTCGTCAGTAATCTGAACCCATATTCATTCACCGAACTATCAGACAATACATATTGCCGCTCAATTTTTTTAAATTTCTCTGTCATGCTAGGGTATTTTGTCCTTTTACAACACAAAGATGAATCGTCTTTTTCACCTGCACAAAACACCTTTTTATCATACACCAATACCCACGCTACCATATCCTCCCCACAATATATCATGTATCTTTTTTCTCCCACAACTCATTGATAAGTAAAACATTACAGTTTATAACAACCTCCCTTATTTCCAAACCCCAAGTTTCTTCCCAATTTCCCCAAAATCTCAAACATATTATCATAAATCAACGCATATTATATCGAATGTAATCATAGCCCATCAGAATAATCAGCTTCAATCAGTGGTTCAGACAAGCCCCTCACGTTGTTCGGCATGTTCCGCAGGATCATCCGGAACAAAAAATAAACTCCTTCGCTTGGTTGGGCGTAGTCTCCCGACTACGTCCTAGTGGCAGCAAATCTCCTGATTTGGGTTGGTGGTTTCACGATTTAGGAGACTATACCAACGGAGTTAATAATATTGTTACAAAAAAATCCCCCTTGACATTAAATCCTACCAATCCTAATTCTGGACAAATCCCCTCAAAATCGTTCTGCCCCAGCGGGGCTACCGGTTCGTAGTAAATATTTTAATGAATGTTGGTTCTGCCCCAGCGGGGCAACCGGTTTGTAGTAAATATTTTAATGAATGCGGTTTCTGCCCCAGCGGGGCAACCGGTTTGTAGTAAATATTTTAATGAATATTGGTTCTGCCCCAGCGGGGCTACTGGTTTGTCGAAGAATTTACAAAGAATTTGTTATTGCCCCAGCGGGGCAACCGGTTTGTAGTAAATATTTTAATGAATGTTGTTTTTTGTCCCAGAGGGACTACCGGTTTGTAGAAGAATTTACAAAGAATGTGTTATTGCCCCAGCGGGGCAACCGGTTTGTAGTAAATATTTTAATGAATGTTGGTTTTGCCCCAGCGGGGCTACCGGTTTGTTGCTAAGGTTGTTCCCCAGAACCATCCGGAAAAAAAACTCCTTCTCAGAAGGCATTCTTCTTCCTCAAGCCAAATCAAAGCACCACAATCCCCCAAATCACAAAACAAATAATTGTAAACCCGCACCAGTACTAATGATACATTCAGCTAAATCAATTGAATCAGCTCCAATCAGTGGTTCAGACAAAAAATCACCCCCAATCCTCTCAAAATCACAAAAAAATAATCACCTCACCCCCTTTTTCCCAATTCCCTAACATATAGTAAACACCAATCATCATAAAAAGCTATACCTTTGCGCCTCATTTTTCCTTTTCATGGATCGTAACCAAGTTATTGGCTTTGCTCTTTTGGCATTGTTGCTGATAGGGTATCTTACCTACAATCAGCACGAGCAGAAAGTTTTTCTAGAACAAAAAAAAGCAGATAGTATTGCTTTTGTAAGGGCTCATCCCCGCCCCATTGTCGACAGTAGCAAGGCTGCGCCTGCTGCACAAGCTGTAGGAGTTGACTCCCTAACTCTCGAAAGGCGTAAGTCACAGCCTTCATCATATTATGGTGAAGCCCAGACAATCACCCTCGCAAACAAAAAACTGTCTATACAGTTTTCGTCAAAGGGCGCCTTCCCGGTAGCAGCAAACCTTCTGGACTACAAAACCAGCAGGATGACCCCGCTATTTCTGTTCAATGGTAAGGGCAACCAGTTTACCACCGTCCTCCCATTCGACAATGGTAAGTCTACTGCCGACCTGTTTTTCACCCCGGTAACTACCAACGAACCTAACGGTGACAAAACTGTCGACTTTGCTGCCGACCTCGGTGATGGCAAAAAGGTGGACATGATTTATACCCTCCCTGCCGACGATTATATGATGCGTTGCAACATTGTCCTCACAGGTATTACAGCAACTAGTCTGCCTATCACTTGGCAAGTTCAGGGCCTCCGTACCGAAAAAGACATTACCAACGAGCGTATGGCTGCACAGGTCTACTTCCGCAACAAAGCCGGCGATGCCGATTACTTTACCATCAGGGAAGATAAGACTGTTACAAATAATACCACACAGTGGGTGGGCTTCCGTAAGCAATACTTCAGCACAGCACTTATTGCTGCCGATGATGAGTTCACCAAAATGGACCTGAACTTCGTTTCAAAAGCTGAGGATACCTTGGTGGTTGCACAAACAAGAGCTATTGTAAACCTCCCATTAAAACCAGGCAATAATACACAGACAGGTTCTATGCGTATGTACATAGGCCCTAACGATTACCACACCCTCCAGTCTTATAAAATGGATATGGACGAAATGGTGCCACTCGGCTTTGGTGTAATGGCATTCGTGAAATATGTAAACAAGTTTGCCCTAGTTCCTATATTCTATTTCTTGGCTGGTACGGTTAAGAACTATGCATTGGTAATTGTATTGATGACCCTGTTCATCCGTCTTATCCTTTCCTTCTTTACTTATAAAAGCTACTTGTCATCAGCCAAGATGAGGGTAATGAAACCCGAACTCGACGCCCTTCGTGAAAAAATAGGCGACGACCAGCAGAAGTTCAGCATGGAGCAAATGAAATTGTACCGCTCGGCAGGTGTAAACCCATTAGGGGGTTGTTTACCAATGTTGTTCCAGTTGCCCATACTGTTGTCCATGTATTACATGTTCCCTAACTTCATAGAGTTCAGGCAGCAGAGTTTCCTTTGGTGCCACGACCTTTCAACTTACGATAGCATCTTCAATTTCGGTTTCTCCATACCAGCCTATGGCGACCACATCAGCTTGTTCACATTAATGATGACTGGCTCAAGTTTGTTCCTTGCAGTTTACAACCGTAACATGACTCCCCAGGATCCAAACAATCCTATGATGAAGTACATGCCTTATATCTTCCCGGTAATATTGATGGGTGTATTCAACAAAATGGCTGCGGCACTTACATTCTACTACACATTCAGTAACCTGCTAAGTATAGCACAGCAATTCATTATCCAGAAATATTTTATTAATGAGGCTGCCATCCATGCACAATTGCAGGAAAACAAAACAAAACCTGCTACTCAGTCTAAATGGGCTGCCAAACTAGAGGAAATGCAAAAACTGCAAACAGATAAAAACAAAACAACACCCCGCATCAACAAAAAGAACTAAGATTCTATAGTTAAAGCACCAGTAGAAAAATGAGTTAATCAGCCCAGGCAAAAACCTGATACCCTGATTAACTCATTTTCATTTAACCCAATTCATAAATTGGGCGAAAAATATAAAATGCCATCCCACCCCTAAAGCTATATAATTGCCAAACCGCCCAATCATCTTGAACCTGCAATTCCTCCTTGGGGCATAGCCTTGTGCGGTAGCCGAAGGGGGTTAGGGGGATGTATTATGATTAATTGAGCACCCACCATTGTTCCGCAATGTTCCATCCGGGACATCCAGAACTAAAAATAAAACTCCTTTTTCAAAGGCATTCACCTTCCCAAGCCCAATAAATGTGAATCCACGGTTGGGCGTAGACTTAGTCTACGTCCTTTTGGCCGCCAGTCTCCCGACTGGCGAAATCATAAATGCAATCCAAAAGACCCGTTGTTCCCCGCTCTGGCACGGGTGTTCCGCTAGGATCACCCGTGTCTACTAAACCAGCCTGTTTGTGACAGGAATTCGGAGTACAAATGCACAAAACCTGCTAAGCGCAATAGCGCCCCTAATAATACACAGAAAAAACCAATGGTCAGCACCGCTTTCAGCGGTCAGACCATTGGCTTTTGGCGATACAGGAAATAGTGCCATTTCAACGGAATCAATTAAATCTGCTTCAATCAGTGGTTCAGACATAATCCCCAAGCACCCTGGCGCGGGTGTTCCGCTAGGATCACCCGTGTCTACTAAATCAGCCGGTCTGTGACAGGAATTCGGAGAACAAAAGCACACTAACCTACTAAGCCAAATAGCGCACCCTATAAAACACAGGAAAATCCAATGGTCAGCACCGCTTTGAGCGGTCAGACCATTGGATTTTGGCGATACAGGCAAGAGTACCATTTCATCGGAATCAATTAGATCAGCTACAATCAGTGGTTCACATATACCCCACTACTTCATACTCGTCTTCGCACCATCTGGTACCACAGGTAGTTCAATGCAACTTGGGTAGCGCTTGTTGCGGTAGATGGTTTGGGTAGATTTAATAAAGTCTTTATCAGTAGCTAAAAATATATTGGGCACAAATTTCTGCGGGTTGCGGTCGAAAATAGGAAACCACGAACTTTGAATCTGTACCATGATACGGTGGCCTTTTTTGAACACATGGTTCACTTGATGCAGACTGAATTTGTATTCCTCCACCTTGCCGGGGGTAATAGGAGCCGGGGTTGTAAAACTATTCCTGAACCTCCCTCTAAAAATATCAGATGCCACCATTATTTCAATCTGGCTGATGCCTGGTTTCTTTCTGTAATAATCGGGGCTTTGGTCTATTAGCTTCACTACCCAGTCTGCATCAGAGCCAGTAATGCTTGCGAAAATATCGGCCATTATGGTGCCGGTAATGGTCACATCTTCCGTAAGGGTATCGCTTTTGTAGGTGAGCACATCGGGACGGTGGTCTACAAAACGCTGGTCTTCCACCAGCCATGTTTCCCATTCCGAACTATCAGAATAGGTAACCTCTATTGGCCTGCTTCGATAAACAACTGGATTAGCTGGGTCGCTTACATAGCTGTCGCTACCGTCTTTATCAGGATTCTGGAAAGACAGTTTGTTATTACCATTAAGGAATAATTTTGTGTTTTTGGCAGCTAGGTCGGGCCATGTGGAATAGCTTTTCCACTGGTTGCTCCCCGTTTGGAAGCATGTAGCTTCTTCAAACTTACCATCTCCTATTCCCTTTAGCCAATAATCAAACCACCTTTTCTGTATAGCCCTGAAATCATCAGCCGTATTTCTTTCCATGCAATAATCACCCAGATTATAGGCACTTGAGTCGCCCCATTGGCCGTGGCACCAAGGCCCTAATACCAGGTAGTTATAGTTCTTATGGTCGTAGTGTTCCATTTTGGCATAGAGCTCTTGGGGACCATTCATATTTTCCTGGTCCCAATAGCCGCCTACATGCAGGGTGGGCACCAATGGCGTATCAGAATACCTTACTGGCGCCTTGCTGCTCCAGTAGGTATCGTAGTTGGGGTGTTTTATGAAATCGTTCCAGGTAGGTATATCGTTATGGAAATATTTCTTGTTTACATTAGACAGTGAGCCTAGGTCAAGGTACCAATCGTAAAGGTCGTATTTTGAAAACGGGAAGGAGGTATCGCCCTTGGCCGCCTCTTCACCAAAAGAATATTCAAACCCAAAAGCCAATCTAAAAGCCCCATTATGAAAGAAATCATCGCCCAGAAAAAAGTCGCCAACAGTACCCTGGGGCGAAACCGCAACCAATGCCGGGTGCGGCTTTACCGAACTAATCAAGGTAAGCTCACCGGGATAGGATATACCTAGTTGGCCTACCTTGCCATTGCTGTTTAGGTTTTTCAGCATCCATTCTATAAGGTCGTAGGTATCAGATGCCTCGTCAATTATGGTTTTATTTCTTTTATCAAAAGCCCCTTCCATTATGAATTCACCCTCACTCTTTTGCTTACCACGTATATTTTGGTACACAAAAATATACCCGTCTTTAGCCATATTTTTTACATAGGGGTCTTTCTCGGGGTAGAAGGTCCCAATATTCCAGTCGCTGTAGGGTGAGCGCATGAGCAAGATGGGAAGTGGGGTAGTTACGCTATCGGGTGTATAGATACGGGTAAAAAGTTTTACACCATCCCGCATAGGTACCATAATTTCCTTTTTAGTATAGTGTAGGGTTGGGGTATTTTGGGCAAAACAAGAAGTTGCCACAATCAGGAACAAGTGAACAAAAGCAAAACGGGAAATCAATTTCATCTGCGAACTAATATTTTAAGCACAACTGCTTTTGTAGGTATTCTGCAAAATAAAGCAATAAATATGTAATGCTTTGTTAGATTAGTAAAAATCGTTTGCGCTTTAGATTTAAAATTTACGGTAGACTGAAAAATCCACTTAATAGATCCACTTAATGATATGTAATCCTCAAATAACAAGGTCTGGCCAAAAGTATGATGAATTTGGAGTCTAAAAATATTATCATAAAACAATCAAAATCAATATAAATGTCTGGTTTATTAAACATTATATTAAAAGTACTGAAAATATCCACACATGGCATTGAACCAGAACATCCCTTATATAAAATGAAAAAGTGCCGAACAATTTGTCCGGCACTTTTAGCTTATGTGGGGTACTATTCCTTTTCACCAGGCTTGGTATCCTTATCTTTTTTCCTGCCTGCTTTTTTCAAAGCAGTATCGATAAGCCATTCAATCTGGCCATTCACACTACGAAAATCGTCGGTCGCCCATTTTTCCAGCGCCTTAAAAACGTCTTCATCTACCCTAAGCACAAATGATTTCTTAGCTGCCACTTACTCTTATTTATTGATACAAAGTTCCGGTATTTAATACAGGTTGCGCACTTCTTTCTCCACAAAGCACCACCATCAGGTTGCTCACCATAGCAGCTTTACGCTCATCATCAAGGTGCACAATGTCTTTTTTGCTTAGCTGGTCAAGGGCTAGTTCCACCATGCTTACAGCTCCCTCCACTATCTTAAACCTTGCAGCCACTATAGCACTTGCCTGCTGGCGTTGCAACATAGCACCTGCTATTTCCTGTGCATAAGCGAGGTGGCTTATACGTGCCTCTTTAATAATGATACCCGCACTTTCCAGGCGTTCGTTGAGCTCGGCAGCCAGCAGGTCATTTATCTTGGTGCCACCTTCCCTAAGGGTAAGGGCAGCATTTTCATCTTCAATATTATCGTAGGCAAAGTTCATGGTAAGGGTGCGGAGGGCTGCCTCGCTCTGCATTCTTACGAATGCATTGTAATCTGCCACGTCATAGGCAGCCTTGTAGGTGTCCTGTATCTGCCAAACAATTACACCTGCTATCTCAACCGGGTTACCCATTTTGTCGTTTACCTTAAGGGTAGGGATAGCCAGGTTTTGCACACGCTGGGTGAGCTTGTTGGCCGTATAAAACGGGTTCACAAAAAACATTCCATTGTCCTTTACCGAACCCACATAATTACCAAAAAGGTTGAGCACCCTGGCGGTATTGGGTTGCACAATGATCAATCCTTTCCAGATAAGGATAGCCGCGAGGAAGGCTAACATTCCTGGTACAACAATTACCCCATTGTTAGAAACGCCTGCCT
>CANGSR010000084.1 GCA_947456055.1 Chitinophagaceae bacterium | reverse complement strand
ATGCCTATACTTGGTTCGGGAAAGCAAATAGTCCCCTGGATTGAGGTGGACGACCTTGCAAGGATGCTGGTATATGCCTTGGAAAACAACAACCTTAACGGTGTTTATAATGCAGTAGCTCCCAACCCCGTAAGCCAAAAAGAACTGATGAAAGCTATAGCTAAGGTAAAGGGCGGCCTTGCCATACCTGCACCAGCTCCCGCATTTGTACTCAAGATAATGCTGGGTGAAATGAGCATAGAAATATTGAAAAGCTGCAATGTAAGCAATGCTAAAATTATGAAAACTGGCTTCCAATTCAATTTCCCACTAATACAAGATGCTGTAAAGGCAATATTGGGGAAATGAAATTAAGCCTGTTTTCAAATATTTTTCAGGTGATCCAATGCCAAATGCATAGATAGATTATCTATACATTTGGCATTGAAGTTTAAAAGACCTTTAGTGTAAACCCAGGGAAAATCTGTTTGAAATTATCGGTAAAGATAATTTCGGGTACTATGGTGACCCATGAACTGAGTTGCAGGTCGGTAAAGACCTTCATGGTGGTATTTTTGAAATAGCCTCCTTTTTCGCCTACCAGATAACCCAGGCCGAATGTACATTCCTTACCATACCAACCATATAATTGTTTATCATAGATACTGCCAATAGCACCGTTTACCCACCAGTTATCTTTAAGCAGGTATGACCCATCTGAGTTATGTTCCCAAAATAAATAAGGAGTGGCGGAGAGCCTGAACAGGTTATGGTCCTTATGGTTTATGCCCCAATAGTTGTTGTATTGTAGTCCTATGTCCCCCATTGTTACCATTCTATCCCTTATATATCCAATTCCTACGTTTGCATTTAGACTTATAAATTTCCCTTTCTTATGTCTTAGACTCACCCTTTTATCATCCTCATCTTTCATCAACCATTCATAACGTTTTAATGCATCCTTACCGAAATAATAGGGGTTGTAGACAATTGAAAACGGATTGCTATATATCGTGGTATTCCTAAACGTTTTCCCCTTCGATGCTTCTTTAAGGGTGTCCAATATTGCCTTAAGATTATTTGATGCGATTACTTTTTCAACGTCATAGTAATTATCCAGCAAAAGGGTCATTTGAATTGAGTAAGGAATCATACAATTTCCACTAATTCCTGGCCTTGACCTTTGAATGATTATTCTTAATGTATCCTGTTCAAATTTTAGCTTACTAATTGCTCCTTCCTTATTCAAAAATATATTTCCATCAGAGGGATACATCTTAAACCTTATTTTTTTGTAATTATAACCCGGTGTCAATGCATAATCTATACGCACATTCCCTGTTGGGTTAGCATCCAGAGAGTCTTTGTAAAATGCCACATCCTTTTTAACCTCTCTCAATAGGGAATCTATATTCCTGAATACATCATAATCATCCATTGTGAACAACTCCAATATCATTTTCCCATCCCTTAACTGAACAAAATCCCTAACATAAGCAAACGACTTGTTACCATTAAAAGTCTGGTCGGTCTTACTAAGCCGATTAAAACGGGTTTGGGGGGATTCTAGTGATTCCTGGGCAAATAGATTGCCTGTCAGGCTTATTAGGATAAGCACAGTACCTAAAAACAGTTTTTTCATTGGATTTAATTTTGAGTATTTATGATGGTTTTAAAAAAATTTCTTGTTGGGGTAAAATCCTCTTGCGGAGTGGTTTCAAAATAATTATCAGGCTTATTAAATAGGGCATGGGCTATCCGGTTTTCTCTTTTCAAGTTGCCAAAATCAAATTCTATCCTGCCTATATGATTTACATGCTCCACCTGCATTTTCCTAAGGTCTATAGCATCGGTGGTATTGGCATACATTGTTCCAATGTTTGAAGATTGGCCATTATCAATTTCATTATTGTGTACCACCTTCATGTTTTTGAAGTCAACTTTCACAGGAGGCAGGGTCTTTGGCTCCAAACCATAACATATCACCCCCTTTCTGTCCTTTTCCTCCTGTACTTCTTGCAGGACACTAAAGGTTTCATCAGGTATTTCGGGTGCAATAGTATTCTGTTTTTTAGCTGTTCTTAGATTCTTTTTATACACTACGGAAGATGGTGCAGACAAGCCTTTTTCAGCAATAGGCGTGGTATTGGGAGCATTTACAACTTCCTGTGTTTTGATGGTTTCAGTAGCAGCTTTATACACTACAACAGGTGCAATTTCAGATTTGGAATGAAGGAACATATAAGACCCCACAATAGCCACTATCAAAACACAAGCCGCTGCCAGCCATACCCTTGGCTGGAAAATTATAGCCGGTTTCTGCTCCAGTTTTCCCTGTAGCTTTTCCCATGCAGCCTCCTTGCCATATACTACCCCACCCTCCAGCGCATCAAGCCTGTTCAGCTTTTCACTTATCATTTTATCCGAATGGTTATTTTTCATAGTAATTTTCTTTTTGTTTCAACAATGTCTGCATCTGAACCCTTGCTTTGCTCAACTGCGATTTTGATGTACCCTCGCTTATACCCAGCAAGGCACTTATCTCCTTATGGCTATAACCCTCTACAATATGCAGGTTAAAGACAGTGCGGTAACCTTCAGGCAATGTCATTACCAATTTAAACAATTCGCCGGCACTCATTTTAGCCAGCCCACTTTCATCAGTGGCGAGTTCTTCAGCATGTTCAATTTCTACAATCTTCAATGCCCCTTTTTTCCGCAGGTGCATGAGGCATTCATTCACCATTATTTTTTTGAGCCAGGCAGCCATTCCGGCCTCATTGCTATAGATAAACCGGTCAATGGTTTTAAAAAAACTGAAAAAGCCTGCCAGCATTAGTTCCTCTGCATCGGGCAGGTGCTTTACATAGCGCATGCACACCATCAGCATACCTTCCGACCACTTGTCGAATAGGTATTTCTGACTTATCCGGTCATTGCGCCTGCATCCTTCTATTGCCCTTGCTTCAGTCATTTACCTTTTAGCTATACCAGGTATTTAATAACCCTACCCTTAAATATATGCAAATAGCGAGGTAAAGGTTGCCTTAACTGAAAAATATTCTTTGGCTCCTATATTCTACCCTTCCATAATACGAAAGTATAAATAAGTTTTTCTATCATTGTACTTAGTAATCATTGAATTAATATCTCCCAAAAATGAAGGTAACAGCTCTATTTTTTGCATTGCTTTTTATTTCAATTTTCTGCCGTGCCCAAAACCAGGTAATTCTGAAAAACGGAGAAGTGATAGACTGCAAAGTTTTTTCCCTCAACGGGAATGACCTTGTAGTTACCTTCAAGGGTAATAAGATTCACCTGAAACTAAATGATGTAGGTAGCATAATACTGGATAAGACACTTTCCAAAACTGATTCCATAAAACAGACACCTATAAAACCAACCCTTACAGAATATAAACCTAATGAAGGAAAAACGGAACCCCTGGCTGCAAAACAAGGAACAACCGAAGTTAAACCCGATAAAGGACTGCTTAAAGGCACAGTGAACTATTATGGAAATGATAATTTCAGTAGTAAGCCTGATGCAGGCTCGGAGGTATTTATTTATAAAATTGAAAAAGACCCAACAGATTCCACACAAGCAATGCAGGTATTGGAAAATCTGGATAATGGGTTGAATAAGTTTGTGAACTCTACAGCATTCCGCAGTGAAGAAATGGACGCCAGGGCATACAAAAGCCTTCATGACATAACGCATGATTCTAAAAACACAATAAAAATAATTGTCGATGCCAATGGCAATTACCAGGCAAAACTTTCTCCTGGTACATACGAGGTAGTGATTATTTCGAAAGGCAAAAAAGGCCAATCTAAAACGGAACAGGCCGGAAGGGTATTTGCCAAATGGCTGGAACTAAAAGGAGGGGATATCCAAAACATTAGCTACGATTTTAAGCCCTATTAATGCCTTCTGATAAATATTGCAGTTTGCCCACAAAATCCTAATTTTAGGTGGATATGAGATTTGTATTTGTGGTGCTTATACTGTTACTATTTAGCCCAGGGGCAATATGCCAGACAAAGGAGAAGACTGCTTCAGTAAAATTTTTATTGGTGGAGCTTAAATCGGAAAAGAACAAACTTGATTATTTCAATGCACATAAAAACCCCACTGAACTAAAGCACCTGAGTGATGATATTGCTGCACAAAACCTGGCTACAATAAATGATTATACCGACCACTTCAATTATTGCCCGGTATATTTCTATATGGATACCAACAGGCAAAAAATAAAAGACAAACAATTTGAAGGTTATTTGTTCAAGGGCGGTTATACAATTCTACCTGCAAATACAATCCCAGATAATGAAACCCGGTTTATGGTGGTAAAGTATGGCCATCCGGATGATAGCCTTTCTATTTTCCAAAATACAATGGGGCTTATTATGTATAACTACAAGCTGGAGCCATTACAATTTATTAAAAAAATCAGAGGTAAAATACCGAAACAATATTATTTCACATCAAAGAAGTACAATATAGAATACCGGCCATTTGCTACCCAGCTTAATAATAGCTTCCTAAATAACTATAAAAAAGATACAACCGGAGCTGAAATGAATCATTAATCCCCAATTAATGTAGACAAGGTCGTAATGAGGGTTTGTTATTGCCATAAATAGAATATCTAAAGATTTTTTAAGCAGTAATTCTCCCGGCCCCATTGTTGTTGTTATTTCATTATCGTTCCTCCAGCATTATCTTTGCCCCACAATTATGGCAAATACCACAGGCAAACCGGTAATAGAACTACAACTTACTCCCCAGGACAAACAAACTGAAAGGATGGCTACAACCTACCTTATTGTTTTATGGGTAATAGTAGCTGCGGCATGGCTATTTATGGCCAAAACCATCCCAATGCACTTTAATGCCAAAAATGAAGTGGACGAATGGGGCAATAAGGCCAACCTGTTTATGAAACCCTTTGTAGCCACTATGATGTATTGGCTCATCACCATCATCAACAAATACCCCCAGCATTTTAATTATACCAAAACTGTTACCGAACAAAACGCCCTGAAACTATATACCAGGGCCACAGGATTGGTACGCACCATTAAGATGGCCATTATGATAGCTTTCGTTATTGATACTATCAACGATTTACTCATTGCACATACCCCCTCTTTCCACGGCACCATTCCATCCACTATTTTACAATGGACCGCAGTAGCCTTTGTGGTATCAACTGTTGTTGTAAAATTGCTTAATACTTATGGCAAAGATTAAATAATAATCAATAGGAAGAGAGCAATATACCTGATGCAATTTTAAAATATTTAGTGCCTCTTCGAAAATTATTATTTATTGATTTTTAATTGATTTTCTATTACTTACGCACGATTGTTATTTATATTAATTAACAATCGTAAGAGGGAATCTCCAATTTTGATTTTCTCAAATCTACTTTGGCACAATAATTGCCTGTTAACTTTTAGAATAGTTTAACAAATGCAAATAATTCCCTTTGATATTTAATCATATTCATTTCTTCCTAAAAGCTTAAAGCACTCCACATTTACTCAATCAATTGTATAGGCTAGAGCGGATTTTCAATATAAATATATATTTTAATACAAACAGTAGTAATTCATAAGTTATATTTAATCTTTATGAAAATAATACAACTATTTCTCAGCCTGCTTATTTGTTTTTTAAGCTTCACACATTATTCCGTAGCACAATCCATTATGGCAATTACCCCCAATTCATCAGTGCCTTGCCATACTGTTGATATCGGTATCAGAGGGGTAAATACTCATTTCAAATCTGGTATCACAACTGCTAATTTCGGTGAAGGTGTAAATGTGGTGAAAGTATCGGTAGCCAATAGTATTACTGCTACCATTACAGTTAACGTAACATGCGGCGCCAGCCTGGGTTTTAGAAATGTTCTACTAATTACTGGCAGCGAGATAGCCGAATTAGATAATGGTTTTGAGGTTTTTTCTGCCTCGGGTGCTTTTAGGGCCAATATTGAACTTTTACCTATGGAGTCAGTATCACTAAAAGATATTGACCTTTCACAACCACAAAAAACTCCAGTATTGTTCTTTACCAATATCTACAATGACAATACCAGCAGACGTGTAAATATCGCAATTGCTGTTTTTGCAGCCAGTAAGGGTCAACTCGGAACGATGACACTAAAAAACCAGGATATTGCCCCAAATGCCATCTATAAAGTTACCAACCGTGACTTTACTGCAGTAAATACAAATGGCCAGGCTGGACATGATTTTCTGGTAGCTGTAGAATTAACAGGAACCTTCCCACCTGATGACTATACCTACAAGCTTACAGTAACCGATGTAAACGGCACTATACTATCTACCGACCAGAGCACAATGACCATTACTAACCCTTATACCAATCCCGAATTAATTATGCCAGGTGCAGGATTCCAGGCCGATTTACCTGAGGAATATAACCCTTTGCCTCTGTTTCAATGGTTCGGGCAAAGTGATAAATATGACCTCACTATTTATGAAATAAGGCCCGGACAAACACAGGAAGATGCGGTAAGGAATATGCCTGTATACAGGCAACAGGATATAAGTGGCACCAGCTACCAATATCCCAACAGTGCAGAAAAATTGATAGAAGGCCATACCTATGCATGGCAAATAAATGGCAAAGCCAATACCGCCAGTGGTATCCGTTACATGCCAAGTGAGGTTTTCAGGTTTCAATATTCGAGCCCTACAAATAGTGGTAAAAGAATCGTTGCCTCTATTAAGATTAATCCTGAAGAAGGTACTCTTTATGCAGGTCAGAAGATGCAGTTTACTGCTGTGTGTTATGATGCAGATGGCATAATAATAGAAGATGCTGTTCCTACATGGCAGGTAAGCCCCGACCTTGCAACTATAGATAGGAATGGAATGTTCACAGCGGGTCAGGGTGGCAAAACACTAGCTGTTATTGTTAGTGCCGGTACATCTACAGAATTTGCAACCGTAAATGTGAAAATCAACATTATAGGTAGTAGTAAAATAAAACTGGACGATTACATGAAAAAACTATTCGGACTCCAATAATAGTTCCTAAATGGCCTTTATTCAAGCACAAATTTAGTCCGGACTAATAATCCAATTTTTTCAGGAAGTCAAAATGGCAAGGTTATCATCACTCCTTGAATAAGGTTTCTATTGCCTTTTTGGCCCTAAGCAAGCTTAAAAATTCAAATCTAAAATTAACCATTACAAAAATATCATACTTATGGAACACAATAATTTTTACTTTAAAACTAATACCGTAGGATGGCTTACATTGTTACTATTCATACTGATTACTAACAATGCCCATTCCCAATACACTACTATAGGAGATGAAATAATTAATAGAAATCCTATTTTCTCAGGTAACAAAATTTACTACTCAGCCCAGAATACCAGTGGCAAGGTTGATGGGATTGGCCAATCATCCAAAAAAATAGGTGTAGTGGGTGATCTGCAAACAGATGCCCTGTCCCATGGCCAGGCAGATATTAACTTTTCAGGGCCAATAAAGGTTAAAGTTGATGAATTAAAAACTGCCTATGGCCCAGACAGAGACGCTGTAACCAGGGAATTGGTAAGCCATTTTTCACAGAATGCTCATAGAATGCCAAGTACCCTGTCAATGGGGACTAATCAGAAAACGTCATGGCATGGCACTATTGTAGCAGACCCTGCAACCGCACCGGCACCTGGCATTGTGGCTGATGCCCAATTATCAGGAGAAGCGGACATCTATTTTTCCTCACCTGCCGATCCCCTATATGGCCAGCCTGAAGTTCCTGATGGCTATACAATTACTGAATATGGTGCTACAGGTGCTACCTGGCTTTGCCAGCCGAGCCCAAGAGGGGGTGGTATAAACTGGAACCCAAACAGGATATTAACCAATTGTTATGCAGGGCATACTGAACCAACAGCCCATACTATGGTTCATGCCCATGTGCATGCAAATCCTATCCCATTAAAGGTTTATGGAATCCAGGTCAAAATATCAGGCCCTGCATTGGTATGCTGGGGCGATGATCCGATTTATGATGCAAATCCTTTCCCTTCATCAGGCGGCACATATCTATGGCAAAATGGTGCTACAACTTCCACAATATCTTTTCCAATAAAAAAAGACACCATTTTGTGGGTTAAAATGACAATTGGTGGTATAACCTATTCCGATACCTTTCGTGTAAAAATGAAATGTAGTGCATGTACCGGTACCGTTCCACTTAGAACTCCTCCCCTCATTACCAGTAATCTTCAACATTTACCTGGATGGCCCCCCTCTTCCAGGTATGTAGTTGAGGCAAACAAGAATACGATAGTAAGATCAAGGTTCAGCTTCTTTGGTGTGGTCCCTCAAGTATTGAATTGCATAGATAGCATTATCATCAAAAACTCAGATTTCTGGGTTAGAAAAACAGAACATGTTGTTTATACTAATGGTATAAAAATAAATTCATTAGATGTTTTCATTGATTTCGAAGCTTATGAAGATTCTATGGTTGCATATACTTTCTGGTCCTATCCAACACAAGTATATTTCGATGTATATGTCTATTATAAAGATGGTACAACCGACACTATTCATCAATATATTCCTATACAATAAAATCTACCACATATGTACATTACTACGTCACAATTGAATTTAATATACGGGCTTTTAATAATAGCCTTATTCTCGCCCCTCATGGCAAATGCACAAAAAGTGCAGCTTGAGGTGATAACTCCGGGCCAGAATGCAGTAATATCAGGCCAAAACCTGTTTGTATCTGTTAAGGTGGATAGCCAATATAAGTTTTCAGGTGTCAATACCGTACAGGTGTTTCTTGATGATAACCTACTCAAAGGAATCACCAAAGTAAAGAACAACACTATGAATTTCGTCTACCCGCATAAAATCAAAACCGGTAAACATAAAATAAGGGTAGTATCCCGGTTCGCAGGCATCAATAATCTTCAGGGAGGTACATGGACTTTCTATGCCGGTAAAAAGGATGGTATTAAAGCAAGCACTGTAAATAAAAGCGAAAAAGATAACCTTAAAATTAGGGGTTCCATAAGTATGGATTACCGTACCGAACAATTATCGGGCCCAGGGGTGGCACTAAGGCAGGAACCCTTAAACACCCAAAACCTGAATGTTGATTTAACAGCTGCATATAAGGGTGTTGAAATTCCTGTCCGGATTTTCGCTACAAATAATAATATTTACAGTACCCAAAGTATGAATTTCTTTCAGGCAGGTTTCAAAACCCGGTGGATGGAATTATCTGCCGGAGATTTGAATCCCAGTTTCGATCGTTTGGTTGTGGGTGGAGTAAGACTAAGGGGAATAGGGTTGAAATTGAAAAGCCACCTTAGTACCATCCAGGTATATTATGGCGACATGACAAGTCCTGTTAATGGTTCATTACAGGTATACTCCGCAGGCCTTGGTATTTTACCAACAAATATGGCAGACTCTACACATTATATTGTATCCGGTACCTATAGAAGAACCTTAATAGCTGCAAGGGCAGAATTAGGGAGTGTAAGAGATGAGCTTAAGCTTTGTTTTACCGGTGCCAAGGTAAAAGATGATACAAGTTCTATCAGATATGGATTGGCTCCAAAAGATAATCTGGCCTTAGGCACTGACCTTACACTAAAACTATTTCATAAATCTGTTATTATTAATGCAGGCATAGCAGCCTCTATTATTACTAATGATATTAGTACCGGGCCTATTTCTAAAAAAACACTGGATACATCTTTTAAAGTAAATACCTCGTTCGACCCCGTAGATTATCAGTCTTTAATAATTCTCAATGCATCAACATTACCCGCCCGACCTTCGTCTTATATAGAAAACCTTGCTTCTTATACCCAACTCAACTATGGTAACAAATACCAGGTTTTTATGGTGGAGTATAAAAATACTGGTTCATTATACAATTCACTAGCCAATCCTTTTATGCCCAGAGATTATGAAGGGGTGACCGCCAATGAAAAAATATATTTATTCAAAAGGAAAATAAGCATGGGAGGTGGCTATCAGAATTACAATAATAACTTGTCGGGCATCAACTATATGAAGATACATACTGAGGGGTATAATGGCTCACTGTTCCTAAACCCAGGCAAAAATTGGCCAAACATATCCGTAAACTATCTTAAACAATCAAGAACTGGGTATAGCAGTATTATTGATATGCAGGGTATTAATGACCAGATAACCAATTATAATGCAAATCTAAACTATACATTGAAGACACTTGGGCTACAGCATAGGCTGAGATTAAATTACAATTATTCCAATCGGGCAGATCTATTTAATTCCCAAAATAAATTTTCTTCAACAAATGTAATGGCAGGTATAAGTGAAAACATCGGTAAACGCTTGAATATTAATGCCGATTTGGGTAAAGCTACCATTACTGGTACAGCAGGAACACTGTCGGATATGGTCTTGTACAATATTGGCCTAGACTTTGAAATAATACAAAAGCACCTGCACACTTCCCTATACTTATCAAATAATAAAACTACCATGTCGGTATTTACTAATGAAACTTACCGCCAATCTATTATTGCAAAAGCTAGTTTCAGGTTCCTAAAGGGAATGGGAATAGATATAGAAGGTGGATACCAGCCATATATTGATGTAACAAACAGCAATAATAATTATAATGAAATATATGGATATATCAGGTATTCCTGCGACCTGGGCTCGATTTTCAAATAAAATTCACGAACAAGAAGAAATAAAAGAGGGTAATAGATAATATATATCTATTACCCTCTTTTATTTGGTACTTAATCAAATAGAAAATCGACTCCTAATGCGCCTCCAGCCAATTATTACCCGTACCCGTTTCTACATTTAGTGGCACCCCATGCGGCAGGTTCATGGCAGTTTCCATACCATGTTTTACCAATTGCTTTGCTTGTTCCAGCTCATCCATAGGCACATCAAACACCAACTCATCATGCACCTGGAGAATCATTTTGGTGCGCATATTGTTCTTTTGCAGGTCTTTGTGAATGGTAATCATAGCCAGCTTTATCATATCGGCAGCAGTACCCTGTATAGGCATATTGATTGCATTTCGCTCGGCATATCCCCTCACTGTAAAGTTGGCTGAATAAATATCTTTCAGCCAGCGCTTACGGCCCATCACGGTTTGTACATAACCATGTTCCTTGGCAAAGTTGATAGAGGTATCCATATACTTTTTCACAGAAGGATACTGTGTAAAATAATTATCAATAATGGTCTTAGCCTCGGTGCGGCTCACCCCAATATTTTCAGATAGCCCGAATGCCGACTGCCCATAGATAATGCCGAAATTCACCGCCTTAGCGGCCCTGCGCATGGTAGATGTTACCTCACTTTCGGCTACATTATAAACCCTTGCTGCCGTGGCTGTATGTATATCCTTATTTTCTTTGAACGCATTAATCATTGCCTCATCTCCGCTTATAGCCGCAACTATGCGCAACTCTATCTGGGAATAGTCGGCACTGAGCATACAGTAGCCATTACCCCTGCTTATGAAAGCCCTCCTTATTTCCTTACCCCTTTCGGTGCGTATAGGTATGTTCTGTAGGTTAGGATTATTACTACTCAACCTGCCAGTTACAGCCACTGCCTGGTTATAACTGGTATGCAACCTACCCGTACGTGGGTTAATCAATTCAGGAAGTGAATCGACATAGGTGCTTTTCAGTTTGGTTAGTTCACGGTAGTCCAGTATTTCTGCTACTATCTGGTGCTTATGGGCCAGTTTTTGCAGAATATCCTCGCCAGTAGCATATTGGCCGGTCTTGGTTTTCTTTTGCCCTGCATCAATTTTCATAATTTCAAACAGCACTTCACCCAATTGCTTTGGCGAGCCAATATTGAAATTCACCCCTGCATGCTTGTAAATACTCTCTTCGGTTTTTTTAATATCCAAATCCAGTTCTTTGGAATACACCTTCAGGAACTCCACGTCCAGCCCTACCCCCTCAAACTCCATATCAAGCAGCACAGGCACCAATGGATTTTCTACTTTTTCAAAAACATCTTTTACCTCATTTTGCAACAATAGTGGGTCGAATACTTTTTTCAGTTGCAGGGTAATGTCTGCATCTTCGGCGGCGTATTCCTTAACTTCTTCAAGTGGCACATCACGCATAGATGTTTGCCCCTTGCCTTTTTTACCTATAAGAGTTTCAATAGATACCGGCTGGTAATTAAGGTATTTCATGCTTAGCATATCCATACTGCGCTTACCATCTGGGTCTATAACATAGTTGGCCAACATGGTATCATAGATATTGCCCTTGAGGCCATACCCATACCATTTCAGCATTATCATATCATACTTAATATTCTGACCCACCCATAGGATATCCGGATTTTCAAATAGTGGCCTGAATTTTTCCAGTATTGCCTCAGCATCGCTTTTCTCAGCAGGTAAAGCTACATACCATGCCTCACCCTTGCCTACACTGAAACTCATACCCACCAAATCAGCCAGATTGGGGTCAATATTAGTCGTCTCGGTATCAAAGCATATTTCCCTGTGCGGACTTAATAATGCTACCAACTGGTCTATTTGTTCCGCCGTAGTTACCAGGTGGTAAGTATGCGGTACCTGGTCTAAGGTAGTCAGGTCATTACTCAATGGTTCTGGTGCTTCCAGCTCCAGTTGAATAGGTTCGGCCGCAATATCAGCACTGGTTTTCTTTTGCACTATTACATTACCAAATAAATCGGTAGATACAGGACCTGCAGGTGCAGGAGCCGCTGCTGGCCCACCTGCATCACCCAAAATACGCTTACCCAATGTGCGGAATTCCAGCTCATTGAATACATCATTTAGGGCAGTCACATTTTTCTCCTTCACCCTGAAATCTTCTTCATGAAAAGCTAATGGCACATTGGTAATGATGGTAGCCAGTTTTCTTGATAAGCGGGCACTCTCCTTGCCATTGCGCACTTTTTCGCCCATAGCTCCCTTTATCTTGTCGGCATTGGCGAGTATGTTTTCAATATTATCGTACTCGGCTATTAGTTTGGCAGCAGTTTTTTCACCTACACCAGCTATGCCCGGTATATTATCTACTGCATCGCCCATCATACCCAGCATATCTATCACCTGGTCTACCCTCTGGATACCCCATTTAGCGCAAACCTCTTTTTCACCCATTATTTCGGCCTTATCACCACCGGTAGCAGGCTTGTAGATGAATACCTTTTCACGCACTATCTGCCCATAATCCTTATCAGGGGTTACCATGTATACAGTATAACCCAGATCGGCAGCCTCAAGGGCCAGAGTACCTATTATGTCGTCTGCCTCATACCCATCCAGTTCCAGGCAGGGCAGGTTAAAGCCTTTGATTATACGCTTAATATCAGGCAGGGAAGCCCTGAGGTCTTCAGGTGTTTCCTGTCGGTTGGCCTTATAAGCCGGAAATTCAATGTGCCGCTCGGTAGGTGCCGAGGTATCGAAAACCACTGCAAGATGGGTAGGCTTTTCCTTTACCAGCAATTCTATAAGCGTATTGGTAAACCCAAACTGGGCATTGGTGTTCTTTCCTTTACTGGTAACACGTGGGGCGCGGATGAGTGCATAATAAGCACGGTATATCAATGCAAGTGCATCGAGCAAAAACAGTTTCTTTTCAGGCATAGCACTAAGGTAAGGGTGTTAAGGGAAATGACAAAAAGGAGGCAGGGAATTATTGAAACTGCAATATCAATTCAAAATATTTACCAACATTAGTAATAACTAAAAGAAGAAATCAATACTTACTTAGGCTTGTTAACATGAGGCAGGCGAATCTTAAAGGTACTACCCACTTCTACCTGGCTATCAACTGATATTTCCCCCCCCATGGCTTCAACCTGGATTTTGGTCATGTGCAGTCCAAGGCCCTTGCCTTCCACATCGAAATTGAACCGCTTATATAATCCGAAAAGGTTTTTGCCATCCTTCTCCATATTGATACCTATGCCATTATCTGAGACAAGTATGTAGGTGATGTTGTTAGACTTATTTACATTTATATCTACCCTGGGTTTCCTTTGCTTCGATTTATATTTCAGGGCATTACTAATCAGGTTGTAAATAATGCTCTCGAAATAGCTTTTTATGGTATTGATATTTTCGGCTTCAAGGGCTATATAGACATTAACACTAGCTCCTGCCTGCGAAATTTGTTTTTCCAATACATGGATGGCATTATCAACTATAAGAGAAATGGAACAATCCTCAATTTTTTCATTTAGCTGGCTGCTCATGGATAGGATTTTATTTAAATCCTTCACCAGATTGTTCATTTTCACCGCCGCATTACTGATACCTTCTATATAGGTCTTTTTCTCCTCCTCCTTCAGCACCGGAT
>CANGSR010000083.1 GCA_947456055.1 Chitinophagaceae bacterium | reverse complement strand
ATGGTCAGCATTGATGCTACAAACAGTTTCGGGTATGTAAAAATGAAATTCAGGAAAACCGGTTTTTACTTCATGATCTGAGACCAGCCTTGGTTCTAGCCTATTCTTAAAATCGTAATTGATATTACCGAAAACCCAGTCTTTATGGGTATCATAAAAGTGTTGCAGGTCTGCTAGTGGATCTTTGCCTTCGGAATTGCAGGTATGTATTTGCCCCACGGCAAGTAAGCACTCATACCTGTTGTAAACCGAATAGTAATGGTTATTATCAAAAAAAGTAAGGATGCTGAATTGGTTAGCCCATTCCAGCATCCTTACTTTTAGCTCATTTATCTGCCCTTTTTCAAGCAGGAAAGTATTTTTATTCCTCTGCAATAGCTGCCGATTAATATTTGTTAAATCCCTACCTATTTTGGCATTTGAAAAACAGGGGTAACTAATAGTTAATTAGCCTGTTTTTGGTTTTAATTAAAAATCATCATCGTCGTCGTCAAATCCGCCGCCGCCGCCTTCTGCGAAGAAGCCCAGGTCTTTGAAATCATCGTCGAAATCATCGTCTTTGCTCGATTTTTTCTTAGATGTAGATGATTTACTCTTAGACTTAGGAAGGTCGAACTCTTCGAAATCTTTTTCTATATCGTAGTCGTCTTCGTCAATCTTGTCATAATCATCTTCTACATCGTCAAGGTCATCATCGTCATCATCGTCATCATCATCTTTCTTTTTCTTGGCGGTGCCCTTTTTAGCAGCAGTTTTTTTCTTTGGTGCTACATCCAGATCGTCATCATCGTCATCATCATCATCGTCTACTTTCTTCTTAGATGATGTAGCTTTTTTTGCAACTGATTTTTTTGATGGGGTTTCTATTTCATCATCCAAATCGTCGTCATCATCATCCAGGTCAGCCTTCTTAGATTTTGGTGATGCTTTTTTAGCTGCTGGTTTGGCGCTTGCTTCCGCGCTTTTTTTACTTGCGGTCTTTTTGTCGGTGTTTGATTTCATAACGCTTAAACTTATTGCCGTAAAATTTTAATAGTTTGGTGAAATTGCAAAATTTTTCTTGTCCAAAAAAAATATTTTTTTTATTCTATTATTAGTAGCTGATCTCGCCCTGTACCATTCGAAATATATCCGATTTTTGTCTCCAGATAATTCTCTACAAATTTACAATATTCTTTAAAACTCACTGGTAATTCATCGTAAGTTTTGCATGCTCCCACTGGTTTTTCCCAGCCCGGAAATGCTTTGTAAACCGGCACTACTTCTCCATCACATAGATCGAAAGGTAGCTCATTTGTTTCTACTCCGTCCATAGTGTAGGCTACCGCTGCTTTAAGCTCTCCAAAGGTATCCAATACGTCGGTTTTGGTCACAATTAACTTAGTAACACCACTTAGCATTACTGCATATTTAAGGGCTACAAGGTCAATCCAGCCACAGCGGCGTGGTCTGCCTGTAGTAGCACCAAACTCTGCTCCTGCTGCCCTTAATGCCTCTCCTGTTGCGTCATTCAGCTCTGTAGGGAAAGGACCTCCACCCACTCGGGTACAATAGGCCTTTGTAATACCATAAACCTCACCCACTCTTGCAGGTGCCACACCCAGACCATTACACACACCAGCAGCAATGGTATTGCTCGATGTTACAAAGGGATAAGTACCGAAATCTATATCCAGCATACTTCCCTGCGCACCTTCGGCCAATACTTTTTTGCCATTTTTCATATGGCCATCCAGCCAATATTCGGCATTTACTATATTTAGTTGGCGTATTTTTTCTACAGCTTCAAAGAAAGGCGCCTCCCATGCTTGCCAGTCTGGTATCGTATCATACTGACGCAACAATTGGGTATGCTTAGCCACCAGTTTATCATATTTTTCCTTGAAATTCTTACTCAGGATATCTCCTATACGCAAGCCATTACGGCCTGTTTTGTCCATGTAAGCAGGGCCTATTCCCTTAAGGGTAGATCCTATCTTATCAGCACCCTTAGAAGTTTCTGATGCCGCATCTAATGCCCTGTGTGTAGGCAAAATAAGATGTGCTTTTTGCGAAACAAAAAGGTTTTGATAAAGGCTGGGACAAAGAGGCCCTATCTTTTCCAATTCTTTCTGTAAGGTCACAGGGTCTATTACCACACCATTGCCTATGAGATTAAGACAATGAGGATGAAACACGCCTGAAGGTATGGTATGTAATACCACCTTTTCGCCCTTTACATACAGTGTATGGCCTGCATTTGGCCCACCCTGAAACCTTGCTATAATATCATATTTAGCAGCCAGGTAATCAACAATTTTTCCTTTGCCCTCATCCCCCCACTGCAAACCCAACAAGACATCAATCATAAAACCAGTTTCAAAAAAAAGTAAAAATTCAAACGTCAAAAATAATAGAAAGTTGTAAGGAAAATGCAGTTCCTCTCAAATCTTTGATATTAAATGCAAAAACCTTGCCGCTTTTGACGGAAAGGTTTTTGAAAATGAAAAAATATAGGCTGTATTTACTTTTTATTGTCTTTTTTCTCCGGGTCAAATCCTTGTAAGGTCGACATTAATTGTTGCATCGTTTTTTGGTAGCCATTGCTGGAGCCATCAAGAAAGATGGTATTACCCTTGCCATATTCTGCAAAGTGCTTTATTGCATCTGTCCACATACTGAACAGGATATAACTCGCATCCAGATTGGCACTTTCCATTTCCTTAGCTGCGGTGGCCATACCACGTGCCACTTCTTCCCTGAAGAGTGCCACACCCTGACCTCTAAGTTGTGCTGCCATCCTTTCTGCTTCTGCTGATATTTTAATCGCATTACCCTCAGCCTCAGCCACTTTCGTTTTAGTAATCAATAAAGCCTGCCCTTCATTTTCAGCGGCAGCCTTAAGGTTGTTAGAAGCTACCACCTTAGCCATAGACTTGATGATTTCCTCATCGAAGGTGATGTCATTTATCTGGAGGTCGAGCAAATGATATCCCCAGCCCTCCAGTTGTATATCCAGTTGTTCCTTTACATGCAGTATTATTTCGTTGCGCAGTTGTAATATTTCCGATTGCTTTTTAGTAGCCACAAAAGCCCTTACAGCACCTTCTACCGAGCGGTTGAGGGATAACATCAGGTTGCGGTCATCAATAAACTTAAATGCAACATTTTGTATCGTTTCACTATCCTGGTTAAGTACAGAAAACAGCATCATTGCCGAAAAGTACACATTAGCCTGGTCCTGGGTAATAGCCTGGAATTTCAGCTCATTTGAGCGGTTCTGGTAAGAAATCCTCCTGAAAATTTGCTCAATAAAGGGTATCCGCATATTCAACCCCGGTCCCATAATGCGCTTATACTTTCCGAATACAGTTATAACGGCTACTGTGCCTTGCTGCACAGTTACAAAACTCATCATCAATGCCAGAATGATGAGCACGAAGAATACTAAACCAGATGTCATAACAAATATAATTTTTATCAAAATTACGCTATTTGTCTGTCTTCTAGTTCATATCAACCCAGGTAAGTAGGGTGAATAAAGGGGGAAATGAACCTAGGTAGCAAAAGGTAAAAGAGTATGATGTGCTGGTTGCTTCTTTAAGGATATTAATTCAGTAGCCCCGGCCTTTAGTGTCGGTATTAAAAAAAAACACATGGAATTTAGCTAAAATCACAGCATAATATAATTCCAGCCCAATTGGGTAGCTTTACTTATTCTGGAAATTATCAATATAACCTGCGTAGTGAAAAAGCTAAAAAATTGCTATGCTAAAGGAAAACTACTTTTATTTCTAACATGATTAAAAACATTGCACTGTAGTATCTTGATAATAATACAGTTAGGATATGCGGGACTCCTCTCCTGTTTTTAGGAGGGGACGTTTTGGCGCAGCCAAAACTGGGGTGGTTGCAGTGAGGTTAGCAGGATCTGCATCACCTACAAACTAAATTGAGTTCATATTTTCTGATAGACCAGACTTTCAATCAGTGAAAAAGAATGTAAGGAATTGGCTATAGGAGCCAAAATCTTCCCGGTTATGAAACATTGGTAGGTTGTCACGAAACTAATAGTTTCTCCCAAATTACAACAGCCCAAAAATGGACTCCATTTTTGGGCTGTTGTATTGAGGATTACTTAAATCTTCTTGTAAATATTGTGTTTAGGCTTTAAGTCCGGGGTCTGTTTTACATCGCTTTGGTAGAATTCAAATAGTTTGCGGAAGATGGGTCTAAATACTAACTGTTGGATCATCACAGTGTCTTTATTATTATTTATTACGGCATAAAGCCTGTCTGCATCATAGTCATCTGGCACATCAGGGTCTGATACATCAAGGTTTTTACTCCTTTTATTAATCGGAACCCAATATACATCCATATGCTGGTGTTGGCCATGAAAACCCTCAATATCCAAAACTGAGTGTTTGCGGGTGGTTTTTAGGGTAGTGTCCATATCCACAAGGCCATTCAGGTAGCCTTCACAATTTATATTGGTGAAATACTTTGTGTATACCTTTGCCCTGCGTGCGTTAAAACGATCGGTATATTTAGAGTAATTACTGTCTCCTGTAATAGTAATTTTAGAACCTTCTTGTAGCAACTCGAAAGAATTCATAGGCTTATCAACATATTGCAGGGTGATTTTTTTTACCTCTTCTGGTGGTATATTCATTATTAGCCTGTCTCTCCAGTACCTCATCTGGGTGGGGTAGTGAGGAGTAAGGTAGCCATTAAAGCCAGCCATAGTAACCACAAAAGGTTTTTTTGCCCCTTCCATTAGCATGTTGGTACCCGAATTATTGACTGCCACACCCCCCACATAAAAGCAACGCATTTTTTTCCCATCCCGGGCATATATCTCTACTTTTATACCTTGGGTCGACATTATTTTTATGGCATTTTCATAAGCATTTTGGGTTACCGGATACAGGGCTTTTTGTTGTTTTAGTGTGGTGAGCAGCATTTTTAGCGTGCCTGGCAGGGCATGGTATTGTTTATTGACCATCCAAAACGAATCTGTGCGTTCTACTGTTATACTTTCACCATCCTGAGTAGCAAGATAAATTTTGCCAATCTGAGAGGTGTCCATAATAGAAAATCCTGCTTCGTCCTCACCAAATGGAGAACTATCCCTGCTACTAAACAGGAAAAAATAAACTGCGAAACCCAGCAGTCCCAGAATTACCAGATACAATATTGTTTTGCGCATAAAATCTAAGGTATAAGAGGTTATTATTTATTTTCGTACTTACGCTTTCTGAAAAATAAGTAGCAGGAGGCGAATACCAGCACCATTGCAATTGGTATCCCCACGTTTACTACCTGCCAGGTAGTCTTTTCCTTTTTAGCCCTGCTAGCATCCAGTAATCTCAACTTCACCTGTTTAGATCTAGATTCCAGTACACCACTATTATCAGTCAGGTATTCAAGGCAATTGAGCAAAAAGTTACGGTTTGAGAAATATTCACCTGTCCATTTATAATACCCAAGTGGCAATACTCCATCACGGGTGGTATAGTCATTGTTGAAAATATCCCCCACCGATGTAACAATCATTTTTGTGGCACTATCACATTCCGGTTTATACGACATGTGGAGTGAATCCATAAATTTCAAAGACTCGGGAGCTAATTTATTTTGGTAAACTGAATGGAATTTGCCCTCCAGCAGGATAGCGCAAGTCCGGTAGGGTTTATTAAACTGCTCATCCAGCATTGGGTAATTCATTACACTCAGGCTCACCCTCAACGGTGCCATTGAAGTTCGGCTTAACTTGGATGACGAAAGCAGGATAGTCTTTTTAATTCCAGAACTTTTAATGGTATCTATTGAATTGGTAAAACCGCCAAGGATAAAATCCATATTTCTTACAATAATATGCTCGGAAGTTGGGTATAACCTTGGGAAATAAATCCAATCCCTACGGCTGGTTTGCTCTCCATTATTAGTCCTGCCTAGCTGCATGCAGAGTTTATCTTCAATAAGGTCATTATTCACCCTAAACCCATATTTGAATGTCAATTCATCCAGGTTAAGGTCGTTTTTCATGGCTATAAACTGTGCCGAAGTTTTGAGGCTATCCAGTGAAGCATTTAGTGAATTTATCGCCCATAATACCTTGCCGCCCCTCATAATGTATTGGTCAATACGCAGCATTTCGGCAACTGAAAATGGCTTCAATGGCTGGTTGATGATTATTGCATCATATGCCAGCGATATAAAGTTGGAATGGGCAAGGTCAACAGTATCAAGGTCATAGAACCTGGGCAAACTACCAAGCATATAGTATGACTTTATGCCCAGTTCCTCATCATTTCCAGTTATATAAGCTATCCTGGGCCGTGTGGCATGGCTTAGAGCATTAATAGCACTCGCAAACTTGTATTCCAAAACAGCCTCGGCATAACTTACTTTTTCTGCACCACTTTTACCTGGTGGGTCTTCTACAAGTACCACTGGTATTTCTCTTCCATTATATTGAACCAGGGCATAAGGGAAAAATGGCTGGTTGGAGTATTTGCCTTCTTCCGAATTTTCAAGATTCAAAAACCTGATACCTTTCTGGTCCAGATTATGAACAATTAATTTCTTTTCTTCATCAGTTTTGCCCTCAAGTGGGTCGGTAAATTTGAAGACTATTTTATTACCCGCAATTTCTTTAAATGAGCGCAACCTTTCCCTTACGGCTTCCTGCAATCTTTGCAAACCCGCCGGAAACTGGCCCTTTAGGTAAACCTCAATTACTGCCACTTCCTTCATGTTCTTCAACACGGTGGTAGTAGATTTCGAAAGGGTAAACCTGCTATCGCTGGTTAAATCAAGCCCGGTATGGAAATAAGAAGCCAGTATATTAATGCATATCAATATAGCAGCCATCACCACTAATCTGATTGATGCCTGTTTCTGCCTTTGGTTTTTATCTGGTGCTTTTGCTGCCATATTCTATTGTAGTCCGGCAATTTTATATTTTCACTCCGGCAATCAGCCTGTTACCGGAATGGTCTTAATTAATTAAAGTACATTGTTTCTGTTCTGCAAGGTTTGGTTACGTGGTACGGCTATTCAGCGAAAAGCGTGTAAGCGACATAAACAAAACAATTACTGACAAGAAGTAAACAACATCACGGGAGTCAACAAGACCCCTGCTAATAGAGTTATAGTGGAATTCCATACCTATCATGCTCAGGTAATAATCTATGCCTTCTGAGAATTTCGGTAATTTACTTAACTGCTCAAACCCGGTATACAATAAGTAGCAAGCCAGTAATGAAATAAGGAAACCCACTACCTGGTTTGATGTAAGTGAAGAACAAAAGACACCTACTGCGGCAAAGGTTGCTGCCAAAAAGAACAACCCTAGATAGGATCCCATTATTGCTCCTGAGTCAAGGTCAATATCTGGTAATGATAGGTTATGAATTGTATAAACGTATACCAAAGTTGGTATCAATGCAAATACAATAAGAGCCAGTGTAGCAAAATACTTACCCAAAATTATATCGAAATCAGAAAGCGGTTTTGTAGATAACCATTCAATGGTACCGGTCCTGAATTCATCGGCAAACGACCGCATGGTAACCGCCGGTACCAACAACAATAATAACCAGGGTGCGATTTCGAAAAAGCGCTCCATAGAGGCATAGCCATAGCTAATGATGCTATACTCCGGGATAATCCATAAAAAAAGTCCGCAAGCCACAAGGAACACCAGGAGTGCTACGTAACCTACGATGGAACTAAAAAACGAATTTATTTCTTTGATAAAAATGCTGCGCATCAGACCATTATGTTCAGGGATGGCAAATATAATAAAACAGAGCCTGTTTGGGTATTCGCAAGGGAATAGTAAAAGTTAAAATTTGAACAGCAATTTTGAAATCTGTGCTAATTTTGAATAAATAATCTGTCATTGAATTTGGGTAATTTTTCTTTGGTGAAACTTTTTAATGGTTTTACTTAAGTTGACAAGCTGTTGTTCTGAAAAAGAACTAGTGTTTTACATGGATAATGTTATTTTTGGAATGCAATAATTGTTCAATGAAATTTTGGAGTTTAAATATTGTTTTTTATAGTAGCATACCAATAGAAAAGTCTGTGTTTGATGAGTAAACCAGAAGGGTTTTATTTGCCCGAATATGTATTTAGGGGAACTTGTTTAGGGTACTTAGGAAGTGCTTCAAGTAGGAGTGTACCTTATACTTGTACTACAAGGAATCCTGTTAAGGCTGTTTTGTTCGCTAAGCATTGCAAATTACATTATTACCATAATCCTGTAATTTACATATGCAAAACTAAAAATCTGGCTCACCTTCCATTATTATTTGCTTCAAGGAGAATGGATGAGGTGGAAGAAGCCATTACTTTCAAATTAACTCCAACTGATTTTTACTCCTATTGTATTGGTTATTTAACACTTAATGATATGATGGAAATATTTAAGTCGCTAGATATATCAGTTACTGCTTCAGTCAATTTGCATAATCTGACTGAAAAATGCGAGCAATCTGTAGTTGTTGAAAGCAATGTTATTGAGATTATTGTTGCTCAAATGATTAATTTAATGAAAAAGAGCTAAATTTACATGTATGACTTTAGGAGGAAAAAATATTCAGGTGGCAAACAAGTATCTACAAATTCAGGGTTTTGTTGATAAAGAGGTTTTGTCTGAATTACTGGGTAAGTCAAAATTTACCAAGCCCAATACTTATTGGGTATTCATCGACTACTCCCCTCAGGAATTTAAGCTCAATTCCAAATTCGATATAATTTTAGAGGGAGAGGACAAAAAAATGTCTCCCCATTTTTATAATATAAAATTGCTTACGGTACTTGACCAGTTTGGTAATCATCTTGAATCGTTACAGGAAGGTTGGAAAACTATTTGCCGGCTGGAATTTCTAGGCAATTTACCTACATCATTTAAAATGTTACCAGTTTTACAAACCTGGAAACACAATAAGGACAATGTTAAAATAGCCAATCATAAAGATTTGGTAATAGATACTAATAATATTAGCACAAATGTCTATAGCCAGGTATTTAGAGAATTATTATCCCTTGCATTGAATACAGACAAAATAAATAAAAAGGAATTTTTATCCTCAATGAAGAATATTTATATGGAAAATAGCGACGAAATGAGTGAGAAAATACCTCTTGAGCTATTTAATGATGCAGAAAGGGAGCTACACGAAATGGAATCGGTTTAATCATCTGCTTAATCGATTTCCTGCCAATGGTTTTTTAATTAATATCCGTTAGATTGCCGTTTGTTTAATCTAATCAGCCCGATTTTTAACCGCAAGTTTATTTACATTTAACATACTACTCTATAAGTATTTACGTTTATTACCTGCACTGAAATTTGAATAAACGTTTTATAGGCTTAACTTCGCACTCCCAAAGATATAGGGGATAAATAACGCTTATAAATAAATGAGTTCAATAGTAGATAAACTTGAGGCAATTAGGGCAAGGTTCGATGACCTTGGCGTTGCTCTTACTAACCCCGAAATCGTTTCTGATAATAAACGGTTCTCGCAGATTAGTAAGGAGTACCGCAAATTGGAAAGAATTGTTGATGTCTATAAAGTTTACAGAAGCTGTTTAGATAGTATAGAGTTTGCACATGAGGTTCTGGAAACAGAAAGCGATGAAGACCTGCGTGACATGGCAAAAGAGGATTTGGAGAAAATGGAGGCCAGCAAGGAGCCTTTGGAGGTCGAATTGAGAAATCTATTGATTCCCAAGGATCCCCAGGACGAAAAGAATGCCATTGTGGAAATTAGGGCTGGTACAGGTGGTGATGAGGCAAGTATTTTTGCCGGCGACTTGCTAAGAATGTATACACGCTATTGCGAAAGAAGAGGTTGGAAAGTGGCTCTGGTATCTGAAACTGAAGGTACTGTAGGTGGATTTAAAGAGGTGCAACTTGAGGTGATTGGCGAAGATGTATACGGTATCCTTAAATTTGAAAGTGGGGTTCACCGTGTACAGAGGGTTCCGGCTACCGAGGCAAGTGGTAGGGTGCATACTTCGGCAGCTACTGTAGCAGTAATGCCAGAGGCTGAGGAAATTGACTTTGAACTAAAGGAAAGCGACCTGAAAATGGAAACTGCCCGAAGCGGTGGTGCCGGTGGCCAGAATGTAAATAAAGTAGAAACCAAGGTTATCCTTACCCACGTTCCTACAGGAACAGTTATCACCTGCCAAACCGAAAGGTCCCAGCTGGGTAACAGGGACAAGGCTACTTCTATGATGCGAACACGCCTTTATGAAGAGCAGGTGCGTAAGCAGGAAGAAGAAATTAGCCGCAGGAGAAAAAGCCTGGTAAGTAGTGGCGATAGGAGTGCTAAAATCAGGACCTATAATTATCCACAGGGAAGGGTTACCGACCATAGGATAAATATGACCGTTTATGCACTCGACGACTTTATGAATGGCAATATCCAGGAAATGTCTGAAGCCTTGCAATTTGCTGAAAATGCGGAGAAAATGCAGGCAGGGGAAACAGTTATTTAAGTAGAAAGTCGAAAGTATAAAGTAGAAAGTAGAAAGACACAGTTTTTAGATAGTTTTAATCTTTAGAGATATTTAGAAACAAGGATAAAATTTAAACTTTAAAAAACACCCAGACCAAATGTCGAATTCGGGTTTAAACCTTACGGATGTTGTAAAGAGCTTTCGTAAACACAGGGGATTGATTCTAGGAATCACTATAGCTTCAGCAATTGCGGGAGCAATCTTTTATTTAGCAGGGCCTAAAAAGTTTGAGGGTAAAACTGAATTTGTAATACGTAACCCTCTCTACGGTGACCGTAACAGTTTGTATAATTATGAAACTAAGTTCCTCGACTATTTTGGTAATGAAGATGATATTGACCGTATTATATTATTAACAGGTTCCGATCTTGTTCAAAGTAAGGTAATCAAAAATATGCACCTTGCAGAGGCTTATGGCATAGATGCAAGCAACCGTAAAGGCGAGCAACAGCTGGAGCGTAAATTCAGCAAGAACCTTAATATTATCCGTACTGAATACAAGGACGTAGTACTTTCTTATGTAGACACTGATCCTGAAAGGTCGGCTAAGGTGGCCAATGAATGTGTCACAGTCCTTGAGGAAGTTTTCGGCAACTACTATAGGGATATGAGGCGAAATATGTACCAATCGATTGTTGAAAAGATTCATGAAGAGGACAGTATGATTAATGCCTATACCGATACCTTATCATTAATGAGGGAAAAATACGGCATTTATGATATTGTTAGCCCTAGCAGGTACAACCTGATGCTTGGTAGCATTAAGGATAATGGTAAGAAAGATTTCGCAAAGGGTTTAGAGCAAATACAAAATATAGAATCGCTAAAAGATGAAATAGTAGCAGACCGTGCCAAACAAACTACCATAGTAAACCAGTTCAAAACAGGTATGAGGCCCGACCAATTACCTTTCCTTAAAGTAATAACCGAAGCTAAAAACCCTATTAGTCCTAAAGGAATCGGTGGTATGTATACAGTGTTGGCGTGCATGTTTTTGGGCTTCTTTTTCACTACTATGTTGGCTTCAATTGCAGATTTTTATTTCCTTAAAACTGATAATAAATAAATTAGAGTTTCGTGCAGGTGGGATTGGTTAAATATTTTATAGATTTATAGATAATTGCAGGCAAACCAAATTAATAATAATGGCAGCACCCTCTTTTGACCTGATTGACGTTATCAGAACAATTCAAAAACGTAGAACATTTATTCTTATCATTACTGTGCTATGCATGGCTTTGGGAGGGGTATTTCTGCTCGTTAAAAAGAAAAAATTTAAAGCCGAAGCTAGGTTTTTTGTAAACAATCCTTTATACGGTGATAGGAATACCCTGTTCAGGAGTTTCGAAACCCGGTATGTAGATTATTGGGGCGGTGATGACGACCTTGACAAGGTAACAGCCTTGGGTAACTCTGATACTGTAAGAGACCGTATCATCAGGAATTGCCAGTTCCAGTCCATATACAAAGGTGGGGATATCAATAATGATACTGCCCATGCTATGTACATGAGCATTTTCGATAAAAACTTTAACCTTAAGCGTACTGAGTACAAGGATATCATTGTATCCTATATTGCTTACAAACCTCAGGATGCTGCTAATGTGGCTAATATGAGTGTAAAGGTGCTGGAAGAAACCTTCAGGCATTATTACACCCAGATGAAGGGTAGTATGTGCTTTTCTATAAATGCCAAGAAAATCCAGCTGGATAGTGCCATTAATACCTTAACTGATTCTTTGGCGAATTTGAGAGATAAATATGGTATTTACGGCATCATCAGCCCTTCTAGGCAGAATATGGTGAATTCTGAAATGAAAGGTGGTGGCAAGGGTTTTGGCAAGGCAATGGAAGAGGTTCAGAATATTGAGTCAGTTAAAGACCAGTTGGTTACCGACCGCTCGCATTATATTTCTCTACTCAATGAGTTTTCTACAGCGGCCAGCGATACTATTCAATATTTAAAAGTAATCACAAGGGCTGTTCCTCCTACATCACCATTTGGGCCTAGCGTGCAATTGGTGTTAATGGTTACCGGCTGTCTGGGTCTGTTCTTTAGTACAGTATTTGTATTGATGATGGCTTATTACAAAAAATTAAACGAGGCTCTGAAATAATGTTGGCATCAATAAAAAATAACTGGTTCAATATTGGTGCATTTATGCTGTTATTTGCGTCCATTGTCATTTTTGCATGGACGGGTAACTATTTTGTGCTTGCCGCACCATTGGCCTTTTTATATTTTGTATTGATGGGCGTAAATTGGAAATCTGCATGGTGGATTTTCCTTTTTTCTATCCCCGCTTCTGTCCAAATAAATTTCTCTAACGATACCATGGCCATCACATTGCCCGATGAGCCATTAATGTGGGTTTTCCTCCTGCTATTTGTACTGGTTTGGGCCCGGAACCCTAATCATCTACCAAAGTGGTGGTGGAAAGATTCCCTGGTCTTTATCATTGTACTCCAGTTTATTGCTACCCTGGTTGCAGTGATTTTTTCGCAAATGGTGTTCTTTTCTTTCAAATTCCTTTTGGCAAAAAGCTGGTTGTTGGTTTGTTTCTTTGTTTTACCATTATGGATATTCAGGGAGAAGAAAGACTATATCAGAGGGTTCTATGTACTCCTTGTACCCATGCTCATTACTATCATCGTCATTTTAATACACCATGCTACCCTGCATTTTAGTTTCGATAAGGTACAAAAGGCAATGAGTGGCTTGTACTATAACCACGTTGATTATTCCACTGTAATATCCATGTTTTTCCCCTTGTTAATTGTGGCCTGGCCAATGACAAAAGGCAAGGGCATTTTTGTAAGGCTATTGCTTGCAGGGGTTATCATCATCTTCATGGTGGCCTTATTCTTTGCTTATGCAAGAGCTGCCTATTTTGGTATTGTATTCGCTATAGTGATAGGTTTGGCTATGAGGATGAGGTTGGTAAATCTTATTATGCCGGCATTCTATGGCATGATAATTCTTGCCTTTATTTATATGGTGCCCAATAATAAGTACATAGAGTTTAGGCCCGATTATAATAAGACCTACATGCACAAAAACTTTGCCGACCATATGATTGCCACTTTCAGGGGTAAGGATATGTCGTCTATGGAGCGTTTGTACAGGTGGATTGCAGCAGTAAGAATGAGTCAGGATAAACCGATTACAGGTTATGGACCACGTTCGTTCTATTACTTCTATAAGCCCTATGCAGTTACCAGTTTCCAAACCTATGTAAGCCGCAATAAAGAACACTCCACCACCCACAACTACTTCCTCTATATGCTTGTGGAGCAGGGTTGGCCAGCCATGATTCTCTATGCCATATTAATTTACGCCATCTTTGCCAAGGCACAAAGGATATACCATAGGTTCCAGGAAAAATTCTACCGATTGGTAACTATTGGCTTAACTATGACAATAGCTGTAGGATTTATCAATAATTTCTTCTCAGAGTTGATAGAGACCCACAAAGTAGCCGCCCTATTCTACATCCCATTAGCCCTCCTTGTAGTCCTCGACCGCAAGAGTAAAGTGGACAATGGTCTTGCTACAGATGAAGATGCAAAAGAAATTCCAGCCTCAATTGCATAAACGGTTAATTCTTTTAGCCAAAGCATATTAAGGACTATATCTTTGGATTGTAAAGTATCACAATAAGTTCTACTACAAATTATAGACAAATCTCAATTGAATAAATATAGCGCAATAGGCTTGAAGTGGCAATTCCCCCTTTGTGCGATGGCTATGTGCGAACAAGAGAATGTTTAATTTTCAACTCTAATATTTGCGGAAATTATCTATGTAAAAATACGCTTGGTAGGTTTTGCATAAATAAATTTCGTTGGCTCCGTAGGTGCCAATGGCTTTGTAGGTGCCAATGGCTTTGTAGAAAATTAATGAATGAATAAAACTGCTCCATAGGAGCAGCGCAATTCGAGCTTTGGTAAATATAAAGTGGAAGATTTTTTTTTTCTGTACTGGCAAAAAGGCATATTCTCCTCCAGTAAATTATACAATT
>CANGSR010000082.1 GCA_947456055.1 Chitinophagaceae bacterium | reverse complement strand
GTGATGCTTACCTCCTCTATGTATGAGACTGATAAGGATAAGTCGTTGGCTTATCCTCTGGTAAAGCATTATCTGGAAAAGCCTTTAACTATACAGAAGGTAAATGATTTGAAGTTGTACGGCCAATAAATATAACGGTGCAAATAGGTTATGGTTGTGGCATAATACTACATGTATTCCACAAAATAATAGGTAATAAAACCAGGGAAGCTAAAAATAGTACCCTGGATTTATTATTAAATGTCAGGACATAAGTTGTTGTTCTATAGCAAAAGCTTTTGGAAATAGTATATTGTTCTCAAGGTGAATATGGGTAAACAAGTCGTTTTGGAATTCTTCTAATTTAAGGAAGGCAACGCGATATGTGGTGCAGGCATCATCGGGTGGAGTGAAGTTGTTGGTGAGGTCTGCAATTTTAAAGAACCGTTCACCTTCTGCCGAATGTTCTTGTTCCATCATGCTTATTGGGTTTTCTAAGTTGCCAAAGAAAAAGGGTGCTACTTTTTCTTGTCCATTTTGTTCAGCCAATGCTAATTTCCTGATTGCAGGGAAAAGAATATTTTCTTCCTTCATCATGTGGTGGGCCAATTCATTTCCACAACCTTCGAACAGGCTATACACCTCAGCCAATTCAGGATGATTCTCACCATGTACTTTATTGATTTTGGCCAAATAGGCCATCAATGTAGGTATGCTTTCCCTAACATAAGTATGATGCACTGTTTCGATATGGTTTACCAATTCTTCAGGTGTCATAGATTTATAGTCATTCTCTGATTTTACTGGTTTATTGGCAATGTGGTGCTCCAATTCCTGCACAATGCTGTTGTAATCCAGGTTTTTATCATTGCATACTGTGCTGAGTAGCCTATTGCCTTTGCAGCAAAAATCAATTCCATATTTGCGAAAAACCTCTGCTGTCCTGAAGTTATTTGCTACCATCTTACCAATGGTTATTTCGGTTTCTGCTTCCATTAAATTTATCATTTTCGTTGATTTTAATTTAAAAGCAAATTTCAGGGTAATTGGAAAAGTGCGATATGCGTGAAGTCATAAACACGCAAATTTGGCTAATTTTATATCATTTGAAGATATTTTAAGGAATATGATTGGGGTCATAATTGACTGGTTTTGAGGTGCTTTACTTTTATAGAATATTGTTAACACTTCAATTTATTTTATGCAAAAAGTAACAGTTCCCATATTGTGCATCCTAAGCCTTTGGCTGGGGTCGTGCGAGAATAGTACAGGAAATACGGGTGAAGCAGCTAAGACCGAAACATCGGTGCCTACAGCCGGCCAAAGCGGTGTAAAGGATGATGTGTCTCAAAAAAACATTGTTCAGGTTGCTTCAGGCAGTAAAGACCATACCACTTTGGTAAAAGCGGTGGTGGCTGCAGGTTTGGTTGATGTATTAAGTAATACCGGTCCATTTACTGTGTTTGCCCCAATAAATGCAGCCTTTGATAAGTTGCCAGCAGGAACAGTGGAAGGGTTACTGAAACCTGAGAAAAAGGATGACCTTGCTGATATTCTTCAATACCATGTTTCAGTAGGTGTATATAAAGCAGAACAGCTGCAGGATGGCCAAACCCTGGGTCAGGTGAATGGTGGAAATATTACTATCTCAAAGAAAGATGGTAAAATAATGGTAAATGGTGCTGCTACTATTATAGCTTCAATACCTACATCGAATGGGATAATTCATGTAATAGATGGTGTATTATTGCCACCAAAGAAATAATAGGGGTAGTAGGTTGGTTAGGATAGAAGGGCTGCAAATTATTGCAGCCCTAATTCTGTTTTTATTATTTACGTTATTAGTTTGTCCCAGACCCGAAGGTTTTTATTTGCATAACTGCTGATATACTCAAAGCCCTTTGTTTGGCAAGTTCGGCTTTGTCGCCTTCAAATAAGTCATTTAATGTGGCCAAAAATAATTCCTGCCACCGGGCAAAATGCTGGGCATTGAGTGGATGCTTTTTGTGAAAAGCCTGGTGAATTGCCAAAGGGTTGCCACTGTATCCACCGGTATAAAACAATGCGTTTTCCCAGAAATCATACATTAAGGACAGATGACTTTCCCACTTTACATGATTGAAAAAGGGTCCTATTATAGGGTCAGTTTTTACCTTTTCGTAAAACGTATTGATAAGTGTCTCGATCTCGTGGCGTCCGGTTATTTCGGTTTTCATAACTACAAATCTTTTCGGTTGAAAATTCTGAGTGAATATAATAAGGGGATTATTACCCACAACAGCATAACAGAAAATGAAATAATCAATCCCAATTGTGTGCCATAAAACTCTTTGAATACAGCCCCTGTATAGCCCATAAGAGCAGAAACATCCATCTTAAGTAGTATTAATATTCGCCCAAGATCAATTGGATTTAGAGCACTTACAAAAATCATTATTTTTTCGAGTGGGTAGTCTGAGAATTGGAATAAAAGAAAGAGAATGAGCCCATCGAAAACCAATGAGAAATAGAGCCATAGTAATATTGCCCACCCAATACCTTTGGCCTTATCACGTGTGGAGACTGCAGCAACCATAGCAATGGCTGCAAATATTACAGAGATGAGTATGCCATTGGCAACCATCATGAATGCAGTAACTGAATGGTTGTAAATAAGTAATGGAACGCCTGCCCCGATAATAAAAGCCAGGGATAATGCACCTGAAATGCCAATGAACAGGCTTAACCATATGCTTTTGCGTCGTAAGGGCTGACTGACCAGCAATTCAATAAATTCGGAGCTATTGTAAATATAAATAGTGGAGAAAATAATGCTAACAAGGGGGACAATAAACAGTACCAGGTTTAATAAGGTGAGCATGCCCTTTTGACTATTATCCTCAAGGCTAAACACACTGAACGTGACCACGAAAAGTATAGCTGTATAGGCCAATATTATTTTATTGCGCAGGATATCGAGCAGGATGTATTTGACTATCTTTTTCATTGTGCAGTTTTTGCCATTAAATGTGCAATAGCACGTGATAACCTGTTTTCGCCTGTTGTTGATTTTAATTCCTCCATAGTCTTATACAACATTATTGTGCCATCCTGCATATACACGATGTGTGTAGATAGTTCGTCCAGCTCGCTAAGTATGTGTGATGTTATTAGGAATAACTTGCCATTTTGTTTCTCTGCCTGTATTTTTTCTTTCAGGGCTTCTGAAGATATGGGGTCGAGACCTGCAGTGGGTTCATCCAGAATTAATATCTCAGGTTTGAATAAAAAGGCTATTGATGCACTCACTTTTTGCATAGTGCCACCCGATAGGGTTCCCATGCGCTTGTTATATAGTTTTTTGAGGGAGAATGCATTTATCAGGTCTTCATCGATTGCAATAGTATTTTGCCTGATGTCGGTAAGCATATCTATTACCTGGCCTATTTTCATATTGTCGGGGTAGCGGCCTATCTGGGGCATATAACCTATGAGTGACCTATAAGCCCAATTAGCCTTAATATTTTGGTTCTTAATTTTAATGGTACCTGAGTCTGGTACCACCATACCTAAAATGCTTTTAATGAATGTGGTTTTGCCACAACCATTAGGGCCTATAAGGGCAATACTTTGACCTGCTCCTGTAGTAATAGAGACATTATTTAAGGCTTTAAGTTTGCCAAAGCTTTTATTTAGGTTATTGGCTTCAATCATAGTTTTAATGGTTTCATTAGTGGATGATTGTCTTTAAGATTTTCAGGTGTAAGACTGGGCATTACTTTTTCTGATTTATCGAGGAGGGTAGTAATGAGGCTTCTGAACAGCATCATAGCAGGTGGGTATTTCTCTACAATCATACTGTACATACTTACTGGTCGGTAGGGTATATCTCCAATGCCGTTTTTATTGAGGTCGTAACCGTCATATTTATCCCAATAATTATGGTCAAAAAGATTGAGTGAAAGGGAACCATTAGTTCCTACATCGAAAGTGTTGCCTGTGAAATTGTTATTCATCAATTTTATATCCATGCAACTTGCCTGTATCTTCAATCCCCATCCATTACCCTTAAATGTGTTTTTATACATTTCAATACGGCTGGCGCCTTCCATGAAAATGCCGCTTGTATTCCGTTCGAAAGTATTTCCGTCAATATAACTGTCGGATATTTCTTTGAGCAGTATACCATAGGATGCATCACCCCAGTTTTCCCTGAAGTAATTGTGGTACATCTTTACGTGGTTTGAAAACATAACAGCTACACCTGCACCATTATTCTCAAACACATTGTTGGTATAAGTGTCACTATTTGAAAACATGAAATGAAGCCCGTACCGCATGTTTTTAGTAGAAATATTCTTCCAGATAAGAGAGTTGGTGACGAATTCGAAGTAAATACCATCCCTGTGTCCGCTCACGTTATTGCCTATAATTTGCAAGCTGTCGCTCTTCCAGCAGTGAATGCCATTCCCACTTTGTTGCTCTTGTAATTGATGGGCAACCAGCCGGTTGTCTTTTATAATGCAATTGGTGCTTTGTTGGGAATAAATACCAAAGAAACAATCGGTAAGTATATTGTTAGTAATGGTAACACATCGACGGTTGCATATTTTAATACCTGCAAAATCTGTCATGCTGGAGATGCCCGAATTTATTACCTTAAAACCTGAAAAGACTACATTGTCGGCTGTAATAGATACATTTTCAAATTTACGCTCACCATCCAAGATTGGGTAATCAAGTCCTAATATCACTATAGACTTGTTGATGATTAAATTATTTTCGTGATAGGTGTTGAAGCCTACAAGGATGGTATCACCAGTTTCAGATAATTTTACCGCTGCTGTAATAGTTTTAATTGATTGTTTAATACCAACTTGTATCAATTTGGCAAATACGAATGTTGCCTGAAATAGTAGTAATGTTACAATCCAGAATATCTTTTTCATTTAAATAAGGTAAGGTTGGTGATTTCACCAGGGTATTTTTGTTTTACTGCTTCCAGACTGTCCTTATTGCTAAATGATGCTATGTGGCCATCCATTGGGCATTTTAAACTTTCACTGTGGAGTAAGTAACATTGGCCGGCAGGTATTAAGGGGTGATTGCCACAAAAATCGGTTAGGTAAATGACCGATTTATTTCTAACCCCCAGTTCCAGAGCTTCATAATAGGATTCCATGCACCGTATATCATCAAATTTGTAGTTTTTTCCCGTAGCTGTAACAATCTCTGCACCAAATCTTGAATCTGAAATGGTCATCTTGCAGGAAGCACAAATATCAGTGCCGGGTTTTATTATTTCAGGTTGTGTGTTGCAACTATTTAATAACAATACAAATGAAATAAGGGTGACCAAAGGTAATCCTAACTTCTTTCTTTTTATCCGGGCTTTTTGTTCGAAAAAAATGCACAAAAGCATCAATGCACCGCAGCCTATAAATATCCAACCACCCAAATCGGGAATAGAATACGCTGCAAAATTCAGTAATTGCTTATAACCTATCAATGGTGGTTGGTAAGCCATACCCGGAACAATAATAGCAGCATGGGGGTCGAGATTATGGCCATAATTATATTCCCATTTCCAGAAATCAACCATGGCAATAATTCCAAATAAGACAAATAGGACAAAGGCAGTATAAAATGCTTTACGCTTATTAATCAATGGAACCAGTAAGAAAATGAAACTAAAGAAGCTTATACAATAGGGTAAAATCGTAAATTCAAAAAAGTCGGCATCATGAAGGGTTTTCATGCCTATATAATGATTCAATCCGTTAATGATATCCACATTTCCCCTAATGCCATTTGCATGAATAGTAAGCATTAGTCCTTCGGGGTATTGTGGAGCGTTTAGTTCAATGCGCCAAATTGGTAGAAACAATACAGCTATAAGGCTTAAACCACAAACCACCATCAAAACCCTCGTATAGACTGTTAGTTTTACAACTTTCATATTTATGTTGTTGATTTTATCAGAGTTGGAACCAGCAGCAATTAAATTGATCAAATCTGCTGCCGGTTCCATATATACTCAGATATAATGTATTGGAATTGTATTCCTTAGTTCTTTTTAGTGCTGTCTGATTCAGGGAGGTTTTTACCTGTACTGAACATCAATGGTACATTGCTGCCACTTGGTGATACCCTAACATAGCCCGACATTTCCTGGTGGAGCGCACTACAGAAGTCGGTGCAATACATAGGGAATATCCCTACACGATCGGGGTTCCATTTCAAGGTTTGTGTTTCGCCGGGCATAATCAGCAATTCAGCATTTAGGGCTCCTTTTATAGCAAATCCATGGGGAACATCCCAATCTTGCTCCAGGTTGGTAACATGGAAGTATACTTCATCTCCCATTCTGATTCCTTCAATATTGTCTGGTGAAAAGTGCGACCTTATGGCAGTCATATAAACATCAATCCGGTTGCCTTTTCTTTCCACTTTGGTAGTTCCCTCACCCTTAGATACATATGGATTTGTGTTTTCTTCTATTTTGTAGAATTTCACTGATTTGTCCTTAATAACACTCGCAGCTACGGCCTGTGCATAGTGAGGCTCACCAATGGTAGGGAAGTCGAGTATCATTTGCATTTTTTCGCCACTGATATCAAATAGCTGGGCGCTTTGGGCTAATTCAGGACCCGTAGGCAAGTACCTGTCCTTAGTGATTTTGTTATAAGCAATCAGGTATTTTGCATTTGGTTTGCGGCTGTCGCCACCAGGTATGCATAAGTGGCCCACAGAATAAAAGGTTGGAGCCCTATCCAGCACTTTAAGGTCTTTAATATTCCACTTAACCACTTCACTCGATACAAACATAGAAGTATAGGCATTACCCTTACCGTCAAACTCGGTATGCAAAGGGCCCAGGCCTGGTTTTTTAACCTCGCCATACAGTGCGGCTTCATATTTTATAACAGGTATTCCCTGGTAATCGCCATCGAAAGCTTTATCTGATATAGCTTTTTGAATTTTGTCAAAACTGAAAACTGGTATCAGGGCAGCAAGCTTACCACTGCCAACAATGTACTCACCAGTTGGGTCCACATCGCAACCATGGGGAGATTTAGGGCAAGGAATAAAATAACAGATATCCTTAAGCTCCATGGCATTGAGTACCGTAACTTCTGTTTTGATTTCAGATGTTGCTGTATGCGTCTTTTCGTTGTAGACATTATGGGCATATTTAGTAGGTATTTTCTTACCCTTCCCTGCTTTTAGGTATTCTTCGGCTTTCTTCCAGTTTACTGCCATCACAAAGTCCTTATCACGTTGCGATGCATTTACCTCTAGCAGGGTATTGGCTTGCTCGGTATTATAGCAGCTAAAGAAAAACCAGCCATGCGATTTGTCCTTACCACTGTGAGACAGGTCGAAATTGATACCAGGGCACTCGATTTGGAATGCAAGGTCCATTTGGCCTTCTTTGCCAATGCTTATAAAGCTGATATGGCCTTTAAAGTTTTTCTTGTACGTATTGATAGGTATATCACCGTTTTCATAATCGGGAGGTACACTAAAGCGGGTACCGGCTACAATATATTCGGTGTTTTCGGTAGCAAAGGGTGAACTATGGTTACCGCCACTATTAGGTAATTCAATAATTTCGGCTGTTCTGAAAGTAGTAAGGTCAATACGGGCAACACGTGGTGTATTATTAGCATTGCCAAATACCCATCTGCCGTCAATCTCGCCATTGGTTTGCGATAATTCGGTATGGTGAAGGTCGTCCCAGGGCACAAAGCCATGTGAAGTATTGAGCATAGGTTTACTTTCCTCGCTGTATCCATACCCTTTTTCGGGATCCATGGAGAATACAGGGATTACCCTTAGTAATCTGCCGCTTGGCAGGCCATATACACTCATTTGCCCGCTAAATCCACCGGATACGAAATTGTAGAATTCATCGTATTTGCCAGGTGCTACATAGGCTTTCGATGCGGCATCCCCGGTTACTGCATCACCTGCATTTTTTGGTTTGCAGGCATTTATGCCCACTACCAGTGCTATTGCACCTGTGAAGGCCAGATATTTGAGCTGTTTCATAAATTTGTAATTATTAATTATTAGAAAATAGAAAAGTGCTAGCTTACTTAACCCCATCATTCTGCCTCATGAATTCATACAACGACCTTGCATCTTCGTCACTTAGGTTCTGGTTGGGCATTCGAACCATACATAATTCCAGCATGGCCTGGGCCTTAGGGTCTTTGTTGATCATAGCATCGGTATTTGTGGCGAAATTCATTATCCATTCAGCAGTATGGCGGCTTGTAACACCCTGCCAGCCTGGGCCAACCAGTTTTTCAGCACTTAGTTTGTGGCAGGAGTTGCATTTTACGTCATATGCTTTTTTCCCATTAGCCGCCATTTCAGCATTCAGGGTTGGGCTAACATCCACATGGGTAAACTTGCCTTCTCCCCTTTGCGGGTCGTAAGACGGGTTGCCATTAGCTTCCTTTTTGCTATCACCATCCTGCTGATAAGGGTTTTTGCCCTTTTCAGAATTACCCCCACCACATGATGCCAGCAAAAGGCAGATGGCAGGCAACAACAATGCTTTTTTCATATTCCTGATTTGTTTTTAATTAATTACACCACAAGATTACGCCGCCCACAAAATGACGAATATGCGTGTAATCATAAATGATGAAATTATTTTCTCCCAAACAGTGCAAATGAAAACTTTGTAGTATGATAACTCATTGATAAACAGTTTAATATACTTGGACTATAGAGGAATAGACATTCAATTATGATTTTGGTCATTTTTCGGTATGCCCAAAATCAGTCATGTTCATTCTGTTTGGTGTTACATTTGTAATTCACTTAATATTTCTGGGCAATGATAGATATTAACCTTTTGCTGACTTTGGGGGCAACTTATAAAAAAGTGTCTGCTGGTGATGTGATATTCTATGAAGGCAATAAGTGTAATTTTTATTACCAATTGGTAAGTGGTAAGATAAGGTGGGCTAACTTTAATGCGGAAGGGAAGGAATATTTGCAATTGCTGGTAGAGCCGGGGGAGTGTTTTGGTGAGTTGCCCTTGTTTGATGGTGCCCCTTATGCCGCTACGGCTATAGCGGATGAAGATTCACTGGTTATTAAATTGCCCCAGGCTACTTTTCACCTATTGCTTCAGGAGCATCCTGAATTGCACTTTGGGTTTTCTAAGTTATTGGCCCAAAGACTAAGGTTTAAATTCTTTATACTCACTGAATTATTACATAATGAGCCGGAAGAGCGTATTAAGGCATTGATGGCCTACCTAAAGAAAACCAAGCACAATATTTGCACAGAGTGTGGCAAAATAAAACTCACCCGCCAGCAAATAGCCAATATGACCTGCCTAAGGGTGGAAACCGTGATACGAGCCATGCGCCATATGCACGAACGTGGAGAGATAACTATAAAAAAGGGTAAGGTGTTTTATAGTGATTTGCCAGGGGCGTCTAATCCACAATGTTGATGAAAAACCTTAATGATTCTCTATTTGTCATCGATTCCTATGACGACTTTTCTTTCTTTTTTTCGGGGAACATTGATTTTGCCTTAAATATTGTATTCTCATTACCCGACCTTACTGAATAGGAGAAACCATACTGCAATGCATAGGCACCATATTCGCCTGATTTGTTGAGTGCAAGGAAACCTACTTGTAAATCTTTAGCTGCGGTAGGGTTGCGGTTGTACAGTCGTTCTACTGCTTTTTTGCAGGCATTTTCCGGGGTATAGCCCTGTCGCATTAGTTCTACTACCAGGTGGGAGCCTACTATGCGTATCACTTCTTCGCCAACACCTGTGCTGGTGGCTGCGCCAACTTCATTATCTACATAGAGGCCGGCACCTATAATAGGGGAGTCGCCCACACGCCCGTGTATTTTATAGGCCATGCCACTGGTGGTACATGCACCGCTCATATCGCCATCGGCATCCATAGCTACCATACCTATAGTATCGTGGTTGTATTTGCCGCCGGGGAGCATGTTTTCTATATTATTTACAGGGGCGTATTTAGAAGTTTTGAGCCATTCTTTCCATTCTTCCTCACTTTTTTGGGTGAGGAGGTTTTCTTTTTTAAAGCCGTTTTCAAGGGCTAGTTGCAAGGCGCCATCGCCTACAATCATTACATGGGGCGTTTTTTCCATTACCAGCCTGGCTACAGATATGGCATGTACAATATGTTCCAGTCCGGCTACCGAGCCACATTTGTAATTATGGTCCATAATGCAGGCATCGAGGGTTACACGTCCATCCCTGTCGGGGCGGCCACCCAGGCCTACAGATTGGTTGGTAGGGTCGGCTTCGGGTACTTTTACGCCGGTTTCTACAGCATCCAGTGCCTTGCCTCCTTTGCCTAAAATAGTCCATGCCGCCTCATTAGCTTCCTTTCCAAAATCCCATGTAGATATTACAATTGGCTTGCCTTTTATGGTGTCATACTTTTTATCTTCAGGCTGTGCAGATGTGGTTGAAGTATTTTTACAAGCAATCAACCCTGCTGAAGTGAGCAAAGACATTTGAAGGAATTTTCTGCGATTTGTCATGGGGGAATTTTCAGGCAACAAGGTAAATAATGTTTTGCGGATGATTTAACAAAACCACAAAAAATACATGCTATCTACCAATAAAGTTTATTTGATTTGTTGTGATGAGTGCCTAATGATGGGCTATTTTACCTTTCATAAAGTAGATGATGAGTAGGATTATGAAACTTGTAACCACAACCTTGAGTACTGTTCTTAAGAATTCCTGACTGTTTATTTTATCATCCTTTTTGGGTAGTTTGGCTATTTCGGCTTTCTTTTTTTCTCGGGCTTCAAATCCACCATTCTCCAAAAAAGCAATTCCATCGCCATTAATGGCCCAAAATCCTGGTTTTACTTCGATAATGAAATGACGATAATCATGAAGGTGGGCAACGGCTGCTGTAATCCGACTTTCATTATATTGGTGCAAAGTAGTACCTATTTCTTCAAATGATATGCCTTCCAGTCGGTCTGCACCATTGATAATGATTAAGATGTCGTCAAGAATATCCGCCATAAGGGTATTTTTGGGTGTAAATTGTTTTTTACTTTTCCTTAGTTTTTAACCTGGCAGATTTTTGTACACAAGTTTAATCAACACTCAATTGCTGTAGTTTGTGACTATCTGAAAGTTCTTATTTCTGCCAGCAAAATATGTACCAACATTTATTTTTCAAAGGATTTTGGTCAGTAAGTAAGATAGAATCTGACAGTATCCTGACAAATGAACTTTTAGTGCTGATTATTAGCGGATAATAAGTGCTGGTAAAATATTTTTAATAAATATTTTTACTGCGCAAGTCGGTTGCGTAGTGGGATTCTAGGTTTGCATCATCAAAAATAGAGGAATAATGACCAAATTGAAATTACAGGGTAAGGAGCTAAAAGACCTGGGCTACCCGCAGGGACGAGTGATAGGTGCTGCAATAAAAATAATGGAGCAACATTATAAAAACAGTACACAGGAAGAAGTAATGAGCCTGCTGGCGCAGATATTGGCCTCACCTGATGAGTATGTGGAAGATAATATCCTATCAAAAATTGCTATTGAACTTATACCTAAGCCAACAGAACTGGAAGCAGACATAGACCTAAATGAACATTCGCTACCCTATAAAATATATGGTGCTGAAAAGATAGAGGAGGGTGCGCAGACCCAGATGAATATAGCCATGAGGTTACCTGTGGCTGTGGGTGGAGCCCTGATGCCTGATGCCCACCAGGGTTATGGCCTGCCTATAGGTGGGGTGCTGGCAACAGAAAATGCCATCATTCCGTATGCGGTGGGTGTGGATATAGGATGCAGGATGTGCCTGAGCATTTTTGAGATGCCACCTGCTTATCTTGATGACAACAGACAGTCGATGATGCGCCTGCTGAATGAAAAGACGCTTTTCGGCGCAGGGCGTGAATTCAAGGAAAGTGTAGAGCATGAGGTGCTGGACAGGCGTGAGTTTAAAGATATACATCTATTGCAAAAGCTACAACAAAAGGCATTGAAGCAGTTGGGTACATCGGGGTCGGGTAATCACTTTGTGGAGTTTGGAGTGGTGGATATTCTGAATAATGAGAATGACATGGGCCTTAACATGGGTAAATATATGGCCTTGTTATCTCACTCTGGGTCGAGGGGATTGGGTGCTACAGTGGCTGGGCACTATACTAAGCTTGCTATGGAAACCTGCCGCCTACCTAAGGAAGCCAAACATTTGGCATGGCTAAGCCTTGATACCCAGGAAGGTATAGAATATTGGCTGGCTATGAATCTGGCCGGGGATTATGCTTCGGCATGCCACCACACTATTCACAAGAAAATTGCCCAATATTTCAAAACCGAACCGCTGGCTATGGTGGAAAACCACCACAACTTTGCCTGGAAGGAGGTGCTGAATGGAAAGGAGGTAATTGTGCACCGTAAGGGGGCTACTCCGGCCTCTAAGGGAACCTACGGTATCATACCGGGTTCTATGACTGCACCGGGGTTTATAGTGAAAGGAAAGGGTGAGGCGGCATCATTGAATTCGGCATCGCATGGGGCAGGTAGGCAGCTATCACGTACCAAGGCAATTGCTGCAGGTAGCCACAAAGCCCTGAAAGAAATATTGGATGCTAATGGCGTAACCCTGATAGGTGGTGGACTTGATGAGGCGCCACTCGCCTATAAAGACATTCACGAGGTGATGAAAGCCCAAACTGACCTGGTAGAAGTTGTGGGTATGTTTAGCCCAAAGATTGTGAAGATGGATGGAAATTAGTCTGAGTAGAAAGTAGAAAGTAGAAAGTAGAAAGATGGTGGGGGTAGTTAGTAGATAGTAGATAGTAGATAGTAGATAGTAGATAGTAGTTAGACGGATTTTGTAGATGTATGAGGGGTATTTGTTTTTGGGACAAATGTCATTTTTTTGTCTGAATTAGGCCTCATGGGTTGAAAAAGCTACGGCGGCTGAAAGATGGGTAGGATTTTAGGACAAGTAGGATTTTTTCTAATCCAGGTATGGTGGGTGTAAGTAATAATATACGTAATTCGAGGAGCAAAGCCTATTCTGTAAAAGCTTTGTGGTAGGGGCTTTGGAAATAATTAGGAGGATAACCATCAGTTGAGTAATTTTTTTTTCGTACTTTTATAATACAATAGAATCTTATGGGTGTAACAGCTAAGAGAAAATCAAACGCAGAGGCGGATATCGTGAAGATTGCTACTAATGCTAATATAAAGCCAATAAAAAAAGAACCCAAGGCTACAATTATTGCAAATAATGGAGTATTGCCAGCCGTAAGCACAGCTACATCACCAGTGGCAAAACCAGCAAGTGGTAAGGTTACACCGATGCAGGTGGAAGGCGTATACAATCCTCAAGCTAAGCCTGATATGATTGAATTGGAAGATTTGACGCCGGAACAGTTGAATGCGATTGTAAGCAATGCATTTAATAAGGCGGCGGAAGAAACAATGGCCATAATGGGCTACAATTTAATTGCCGATGATGGATGGGTGGTAAAGATATATGCAGACGGCACAAAAGAAAAAATTAAAAAACTGGAAGTGGTTCCCCGTCCTGACAAGATTATACTTTATTAATCCCCATGAAAAGATTTCGCCTCTTTGCCGGGCCAAATGGTTCGGGTAAATCTACTATTATAAGAAATGTAAAAAATACGCAGATTAATGGCCATTCCATTGATCTAGGTGTATATGTAAATGCAGATGATATTGCGGCATACCTGGCTAAGAATACTTTTAATTTTACAGATTATGAGATAGGCAACATCACCATGGCTGATTTGGCTGAATAGGGTGCTGTTTCAGGATTATTCAGGAATGGATTTAATGAAGAAGGGCATAATGCCGCAGTAACAATAACAGAAACGAAGGTAATACTATTAGAAAAGGATAAAGTGGTATTGGTAGCACAGTTGCTGTCCAACTTTATGATTGACCACTTGCTAAAAGCAGGGAAAAAGTGTTCATTGGAAACCGTATTTTCCCACATCAGCAAAGTGCAATTTATGCAACAGGCAAACAGTTTGGGCTACAAAGTATATCTGTATTTCGTCACAACATCAGACGCTGATATTAATGTTGCCAGAGTAAAAGCCAGAGTGGCATCCAATGGTCATAATGTACCTGAAGACAGGATAAGGGATCGCTATACAAAATCATTGAATTTAATGTATGATGCTGCGCAACAGGCTTATCAGGCATATTTCTATGATAATTCTTTTGGTCCAAACAAACATGAGTTGGTTGCCCATTTCAAGGTTGTAGGTAATAAGAAAACGTGGGATGAGTTCAAAACTTCAGGCTTGCCTGATTGGTTTTTGAAGTATTATGTAGACAAACAAAAACAATAACCTACCTAATTTATGGCAAGCCTTAAACTAAAGGATAGGTAGAGGGGTATTTGTTTTGGGACAAATGCCCCTTTTTTGTACCTCGTGCGTCACTGCGAACCCGCTTTTTCTGCGGGTGAAGCCGCCTCTGAATAGGGATTGAGAGGAGTGTTGGAATCTCTTTTTGCCCCAATGCCCCATTTTCTGAAAATAAAATCTTTTGCGAAATGGGGCAATGGTATCGTTATAAGTAATTGGTTGTTAATTGTATGTGTTTATTCGTAATTTCCCATTATGCCCCAACGTTGCCACAAAATGTCCCAATTTTACCACGTGGTACTGGTCGAAGCTTTATGCTTTGTCCTATCGAGCGCCATTGTTGGTGTTTTCACCAACAGTCCTTTCGATTAGCAAATTTGCATAGCACGTAACAAGATTTCATTTTAGGC
>CANGSR010000081.1 GCA_947456055.1 Chitinophagaceae bacterium | reverse complement strand
GATATCTAAATGGCTGCTAACACGGCTAATCATTTCGGTAGTAATTGGCCTGCGGGCACCGCTGCCGGCATCCATATAGATAATGTGTTTGCCTTGTAGTTCACCAGCCCATGCCGTGCAGAGGGCTATTTCGGGTTTATCAGCAGGAATGGGCATTGAGTTACTCATATAGCTAACCGTGGTTTGCACCCCACCATCAATAAGTATATATCCTGTAGAGATTACCTCCAGACCGCTTGCCTTTACAATTGGCGCCGATGCTACGTGCTGGCCAATAAGGAGGTCGGCATTGCGGCCAGATAATAAGGATAAATATAACAAGGCATCAGCATAAGGAGTAACCTGCGCAGGACTACCCGGAAACAAAACTACAGGAATATCGCTTTCAGTTTTGAAACGCTGGATACATAATTCCATTTGGTGTGCCATCAGCAGGCTGCCACCCATAAAGAGATAATCCACCTTTGCGTCATTACATAGTCGTGCAAGGTATTGCATTTCGGCAGGGGCTATTTTATCAGGGTCTGCCAACACCGCAAAACCGCTTTTGTTTTGCGATTTCAGTGCCTTTAGTTGTGTATAAATTTTCCCCGTACCCATATATTTTATGAATGCCTGTGGCAAAGGTAATCTTTTTGCCGTCAGGTTTTTGGTGCGGGTTGAAAATGGAGGGTATTTTGTTTATATACACCACAAACAAAAACACCCTCCAGTATAACCGAAGGGTGCTTAAAAACAATATTAATTGCCAATTATTTGATGCTTACTTTTTCTCTATAAATATTTCCTTCTGTTTCCAGCTTAAGGATATAATTACCAGAAGCTAAATTAGTGAAATTCACAGTTTGGTCAGCACCTGCATTGCCATTGATGGTTCGTGTTTCAACCACACGACCAAGCAGGTCAGATAATGTAAGCGTACCATTGTTTACCGCAACAGGCATAGTTACTGAGAAAGTACCATTTGATGGGTTAGGGAAAATACTCAAGCCAAATGTAGACGCATTTAAGGGGCTTACACTATTAGGATGATAATTACCTACAATCCTGATACGGTTGTTGCCAGCATCAGCAATATAAATAAGCCCAGCACCGTCAACTGTTACTCCCAATGGAGAGTTTAATTCTGCTGCAATAGCAGGACCACCATCTCCACTATAACCTGATGTGCCATTACCGGCAATGGTAGAAATAATACCTGCAGGAGTTATTTTGCGCACCACATTATTACCCTGGTCGGTAAAATAAATATTGTAACTACCATCTACTGCAATAGATGATGGAAAATTGAGCATCGCAATTGCAGCAGGGCCACCATTACCTGTGTAACCTGAATAACCTATACCAGCTAATGTGGTAATCGTATCCATGCTTACCTTCCTGATGGCATTGTTCTTGGAATCTGCAATATAGACAGTTCCTGATACATCAACAGCAACACCTTTAGGGCTATTTAATCTTGCAGCTCTTGGGTTGCCACCATCTCCGGTATATCCACCATGGCCAAGACCCAATCCTGCACCATAGCCATTACCTGCAAATGTGTGGATAAAACCAGCATTATCTACCAGGCGAATCACATTATTGCCAGCATCAGCGATATATACATTGCCAAAGTTGTCTACGGCAAGTCCATAAGGGTAACGCAGTTTAGCATCTGTAGCCATTGCTCCATCACCTGAATAACCAGCTACACCTGAACCAGCAATTGTGGTAATATTACCGGTTACATCTATTTTGCGCACGACATGATTATTGTAATCGGCAATGTAGAGATTGTTTAAACCATCAAGGGCTATAGCATATGGCCTGTCTAAGATGCAATCAGCCGCCTTGCCGCCATCTCCGCCATAACCTGCACTATCCTTGCCTGCATAGGTAGAAATAGTACTCAATGCATTCACTGCACGAATAACGTGGTTGCCCTGGTCGGCAATAAAAACTGCCGAATAATCGTGGGTGGCAACGCCAGATGGATTGTATAATGCGGCGGATTGTGCAAAATAATTATCACCACCATAGCCACCTGTATTTGAGCCAGACCCATAACCATTACCCGCAAAGGTGTAGATATTCTGGGCATGCAATTGTGACAAAGAAAGTGTGGCTGCGAGCAGCAATGATGAAAAAGTAAAAACTGATTTCATAAATTTTATTAAATGCTTTAGGTAATGCGTATTAAGGTATTCTATTATTCTGAACAAATTTAGGTAAAAAACTGTAATAGTTTTAATTGTATAACCTTGTATCTGTTAGTGGAGGTCAAAATAACAAAAAAAGCAATAACCCATTAATAAATTCAAATGAGTTGCCATTGTTTTATTAAAACAATAGAGCTTAGTCCAGCTTGTCAATAAATATCAGCAGCGAATTCCAATCCATATTGTTAGGGTTAATATCGGTGTTGTAGGCCTTATTGATAAATGATGCCAGACGTAATTTTGTCTGATTAAGATTGTGTGATTCCAGGGAAATAACCTCTCCATTATATACCACAGTTATGGTATTGGCCTGTATGTCTTCTGGTTTGTAAATGAATCCCCTGCCTTCGTCATAAATATTCAACTTGCCAAGGTGGATGATTCTATACAATTTCTTTTCATTATCACCCAGGCGCACAAGGTCTAGTTCCTTTTGGTCTTCATTGGTGGCCATTACATATTTCAATCCTTTTTTACGGTCACGGAAAACATATTCATAATCCTGTAACGAATCGGCTGCACTTAACCTGATACTGCGGTTGCCAATAATCATATTTCCGTTTATGGTATCGTTCTCATAAACCACATAGCCACTAGATACCTCAGGGCTATTGTCATAGGCATCCTGGTAGTTATTGTCATTGTACGAATTATATCCTCCCACCACTGGTCTCCCAAGGCAATAGTGTGGGGTAAACATAAATGACATCCCCATAGACATCATGTCAAAATAGGGGTTGTAGAAATACGGATTGTTATAGTAGGGGTTGTAACCATAATAACCCTGGTAAGGATAATAGGGTTCGGTAGGGTAATAAACCGATACAGGTGCAGAATAGCCAGCCAATGACGGTAATCGTGGCGACTTGAGGCGTTTTAAATGTGTGGTGTTTGAATTTGTTGTTGCTACCTTAGGATAAACCGGTCTGCCAACCTTGTGAGTTGGGATAACCCTTGCCGGCTGGCGGGTATTAGTATTGCCGATACCACCTGTGTTATTATTATTACTTCCGCTGAAAAACGAGCCAGCATTATTAACCCTGCCCGAATTACCTGCTCTATTATTTGATTGGTTATTGCCGAAAAATGAATTGTTATTAGAGTTGCCAATATGGCTATTTGTCCTGCTACTATTTGTGTTCTGGAAATTATTTACCCTTACCGGGCTTGGGTTATTATTCCTGATAATTCCATGTGAATTATTATTTGAAGGCGATGCTGCCGGACTACGATTTACATGCGCAGGAGCACTTGTGGTTTTCGATTGGTTAGCTGAACTCCTTAACTGCGCCTGGCAGATAAAAAGGTTGTTAAATTGAATAAGGGTTATTAAAAGCAGAAAACGTTTCATAAAAGCATCAATTATTGGCTATCAATCCTAAAACATTGCCAAAGTTCACATTTTAAATAATAACAGCCATTTATTTTTTTGAATTTTTCTTTAGCTTGCCGCTTCATGCAATGGATATTCTGGATTTTAGCTATTATTCTATCAGTAGGGGCTGGTTATTGGGTTTATCTTGCCGATAAACGTAGGGCTGTACCGCTTCCCTGGCTTACTTCGCTATTGCGTAGCCTTGTAGTATTTTTTACACTACTTCTGGTTTTGCTTCCTTCTATAGTTATCAACAAAAACGTAATAGAAAAACCAATAGTGCTCTTATTGCAGGACAATTCCCGCTCTGTTGCTAATGCATTGGGTAATGATTCAGCTACTTATAAGAAAAATGTAGAAGGACTAGCCTCAAAGCTTTCTGAAAAATACAAGGTAGTAAAGTGGGGTTTTGGTAATTCCGTTCAGCCTGATAGCCTATTTACCTACCATCAACAGGCTACCGATATTTCGGCAGCACTCGCAAGGGCCCAGGAGTTTTATGGTATGCAAAACCTTGGTGCAGTGATATTGGCAAGTGATGGCCGTTTTAACCAGGGTATGAACCCAATGTACCAGCAATTATCCCTGCATGCCAGTGTTTACACAGTAGCACTTGGCGATAGCACGGTGCAAAAAGACCTGAAAGTAAGCAGGGTTTATGCCAATAAGGTGGCCACCATCAATAGTAGTTTTGAGGTGAGGGCTGACGTGGTTGCAGCCCTTTGCAAGGGGTATAACAATAGTGTAATGATTAAGGAAAATGGCAATGTTATTGCCTCTGCCCCCTTAGCAGTAAACAGTGATAAGTTCGACAGGTCTGTATCTTTTTCAATAAAAGCAGATAAGGCTGGCCTGCACCACTATACCATACAAGCCCCCGAAACTGAGGGTGAAAAAAATATTGAAAACAACCGCAGGGATGTTTTTGTTGAAATAGTAGAAGAGAAAAAGAATATACTCATAGCTTCTGCCGCCCCACACCCTGATGTGAATGCTATAAAAGATGCCCTAAGTGGGTTAGAGAGTTATAAGGTTACAGTGGTGAGTGAAGATGATTTCCCTGCATCACTAGATGGGTATAATGCCATCATTCTCCATGGATTGCCATCTGTAAGGAAAAATATTAGTGCCCAATTGTTGGCTGCAAAAAAGCCTGTATGGTTCATATTAAGTAGCCAAACAGGTTTTGTAGCCCTCAATTCTTTACAAACCTTAACCCATACCACCCTAACGCAAACCCCGGGCCGTGATATTGTGGGAGTTTACAACCCCTCATTCAATACTTTTACCCTCCCTGCAACTATACAAACGGTGACTGATAAAATGCCACCATTGCTCAATGTAGGTAATATTATTCCTGCACCTGGAGCCAATATTCTTTTTTCGCAGAAAAACATTGCCTCAACTACTCAGGTGCCTATGTGGGTTTTGCAGCAGGGTAGTGTGCCTACGGCTATACTAAGTGGTGAAGGGCTGTGGAGGTGGAGGCTATATGAGTTCAAAAACTTTAATGACCACAATGTAATTGATGAGTGCATCAGGCAAACTGTGGCTTTCCTTTCTGCTAACAATAATGAAAAGCCCTTTAATGTAGTATTGCCAAAATATGTGTGGAGCGACCAGGAGGGGATTTCAATGGGTGCATGGCTACATAATGCAAATAATGAGCAGGTAAATACCCCTGATGTTAGTCTGATTATAAGTGATAGTGCGGGTAAAAAGCAGAATTTCTCATTTGAAAGGTCGGGTAATGCCTATGACCTCAATATTGGTATCTGGGCTGGTGGCACCTATACCTACAGTGCTAAGACTACCTATAACGACAAGACATATACCGCAAATGGTAGTTTTGTAGTAGAGAGTATGCCACTTGAATTGATGGAAAGGGGTGCTGATTATCCCCTTCTTTTTGGTCTGGCTAAAAAATACAATGGCGGTTTTGTAACTGGTGCCAATGTTGCCTCTCTTTACGACAGCATCAACCGCAACGAACACGTAAAACCCCTGATAGTTACCAATACCGAAACGGTACCATTGGTTGACAGGAAATGGTATTTCTTCATTATCCTGCTACTTGCAGTTGCCGAATGGCTCTTGAGGAAATATTGGCTAGCGCAATAATAGCAATTTTCATATCATAAGCCCGTAGGATGGAAGGATTGGCTAAAATTCTTACCAACTAAATTTTACATTTGCCACATAAATCAAATTATGGCATTAAACCTACCGGTATTTTATAAACGCACTGCCAGTGCTATAGTATTTGCAGCCATAATGCTTACTGGCCTTTTGTGGAACAATCTGGCTTTTCTGGTTTTGGTTACAATTATCAATGTGCAATGTCTTCGAGAGTATTTCAAGCTCATTCAAAAAATTGAAAAAGAGGTTTATTGGCCTAAATGGTTGCCAATACTTACCCAAATATTGGGCTTGATGCTTTTGTTGCCCTATTTCGTTTACAATATTGTTTCGGCAATGGCGGGCGATGCATTGGTTTCATGGGTATTTATTTTGTGGGGCCTGCTACCTGTGGCTTTTACCAGTATGTTTTTGGCAAGTGGCCTTGCTAAACAGAGTTTTATGCAGGCGTTTATATCTTCACTTGGTGGGCTATTTTATATAACCCTGTCTAGGGGTTGCCTTTTGTTTATCCACCAGAAAGATTTTATTCTTCCTATAGCTCTGATTTTGATGATATGGTGCAATGATACTATGGCCTACCTGGTAGGCTCTTTTATTGGCAAAACACCCTTCTCGCCCATCTCACCCAAAAAAACCTGGGAAGGCACTGGGGGAGGAGCTCTACTTACCATAATTGGGGCTGGTCTTTATGGATATTTTAGCCATACTTACAGGTTGGTGGATTGGATGGCTTTGGCTCTTTGCGCAGCGGTAGCAGGCACCCTGGGCGACCTTGTAGAGTCTAAACTGAAAAGAATGGCTGATGTAAAAGACTCTGGTACTATAATGCCTGGCCATGGTGGTGCACTTGATAGGTTCGATTCTTTATTGGTTGCTGCTCCGTTTGCTTTTGTATATGTGTGGTTTGTGATGAATTAGTAGAAAGTATAGAGTATAAAGTAGAAAGACGTATCCTAGAGGGTACATAGTAATTAGTACATAGTATTTAGTTGTATCGTGGAAAGTGATAGTTTTAGCAAAATAGCCATGTCATAGATATAAAAGCTTTATTAGAAAATAGGTTCGAGATTCTGTGAAATTTTGTACTACTGCTTTTATTTGGGTGTACTTACCTTTTTTACATTTGTTAATTCTTCAACAATCCTAATTTAAGATACGATAGTCCATAATTGGAGCTTAGGGATTTAAACTTATCTTTGCCAAACAACAATTTTAATAATGACAATTCACCGCGAAGGGTATTTACACATTACAATAGCTACCGTATTATTTATTGGTTTGGGCATATTGGTGCATATGTTGCCATGGCTTTGGCTGGCAGCCATTATTACTTCCTTATTGTTCCTGGTATGGCTTTGGGTAGTTTCTTTTTTCCGTATGCCCAGCCGCACTATGACCTATGGTGCTGATAAAATCATCTGTCCCGCTGATGGTAAGGTGGTGGTGATAGAAGAAACTTATGAGCCTGAATATTTTAAGGCAAAACGCCTGCAGTTATCTATTTTTATGTCGCCACTAAATGTGCATGTTAACCGCAATCCGGTAGATGGTGTGGTGAAATATGTGAAATATCATCCTGGTAAATACCTGGTAGCCTGGCACCCAAAATCATCAACTGAAAATGAGCGCACCACAGTGGTACTAGGCAACAACAGGGGCGAAATATTGATGCGCCAAATTGCCGGTGCTATGGCCCGCAGGATAAAATATTACGTTAAGGAGGGTGATAATGTGAAACAAAATGAGGAGTTCGGGTTTATAAAATTCGGGTCAAGGGTAGATGTTTACTTACCATTAGGTACACCCGTTGATGTGAAAATTGGTGATATGGTGCAAGGTGGGGTTACCCAGTTAGGACATTATTAGGATTGCTTAAATTGATAAACTATTTATTTTGTTGGTGGTAGAACATAGTACGATTTCCGAGACTGAGGAATTTGATTTTAATCTACCTACAATACTATTTCAGGAGGATGATACAATTCTTTATTATTGCCCTACATTAGATTTAGTAGGCTACGGAAATACTGAAGAAGAGGCAATAGCGAGTTATAATTATATTCTTAAAGAATGTATTTCCTATTGGCAAGAAAACAATACACTTAAACAAGATTTAATACGCTTGGGTTGGAGTATTGGTGAGGATAAAAAATGGATAGCCCCGGCAATGAAGTGGACAAACAATATGGAGTTTGAAGAGTGGCTGAAAACCAAAAGTTAAAATAGTAAAGAGTTCAACAAAACGAAAAATTACCAAGCTATATTTTATTTTTATTACGTAACTTTGTTTCCTAAATCGCAAAAAATGAAAAAACTCACATTATTAGTTGTTGCTGCCCTTATGATCACCGGTGGTGCATTTGCACAAGAAAAAGCTTGCTGCAAGAAAAAAGGTGAAAAATGTTCTAAAAGTTCTGCTGCATGCTGCAAAGACAAGAAACATTGCAAACACGAAGAGAACAAGGAATCTGCTGAAAAAACTGGCAAGCAAGACGCTCCAAAGAAAACTTCTTAAGCAATATATTTTTATTGCAATAATAAAGCCGGTCAATAAATGGCCGGCTTTTTTATGTTTATAAAATTGGGATAAACAAGTTTGGGATGTAGGTTTTTTTTGATAAAAATGAACGTCTTTAGGATATAAACATCCGGGAAACGAATTAAATTTGATGCTCTAACCTGATAGAAAATGGCAGAAGAAACCAAAGCAAAATGGCTGGGATTGGTTCCGGTAACCACCGTTGTGATTGCAGTTTGTGCAACATTATCAACCTTTAAAGGGGGAGGGTATAGTAATAAATCGGTATTGAGCCAAACCAAGGCATCAGACCAATGGGCTTATTACCAGTCAAAAAGTATAAAGCAATACCTGTGCGAGATGCAAAAGGAAAACCTGGAGCTAAGCATGGTGAAGCAAAAAGATACAGCCTATTCCAACGATTTGCGCATCCGTATCAATGCTTATGATGATAAAATTAAAAAGTATGGCAAGGAAAAAGACGACATAACCAAGGTTGCCAAGGGGCTTGAGGAAGAACAAAAAGACGCAAAAAAGCATTCTGAAGGCTTTGGTAAGGCGGTTATTTTCCTTCAATTATCCATCTTGTTATCCACCATTGCAGTTTTAGTTAAAAATCGTATGCTATGGTTTATTAGCTTGGCCCTTGGTATAGCCGGAATCATCTATTTCGCAGATGGTTTTTATTTGTTTTTCAGCTAGGTAGAGTAGTGTATGATATTGAAGCTATTTAATGGTGCATCTTAGCAAACCAGTGAGCTGCTTTAGCGTAATCCTGAGGTACGCCCTTGCCATCTTCGTATAGATGACCTATGCCTTCCATTGCTGCCTCATTGCCCATCTCTGCGGCCTTCATATACAAGTCCATGGCTTTTTTATAATCGGTTTCAACACCTGTGCCTTTTTCGTAGGCTATCCCAAGGTAAACCATAGAATTGCTATAGTTGAGATCAGTGGCTTTTTTGAGCCAGTTCACAGCCTTGGCATAGTCTTGTTTCACACCTTCACCTGTCATATACATTAGGCCCAGGTTATTCATAGAGAGTGGATTGCCCTTTGCTGCTGCCTTTTCATACCATTCTATAGCCTTATTATAATCCTGCTTTACGCCCCTGCCGTAATAATACATGGTTGCTATATGGGTCATACCATTTACATACCCATTTTCTGCTGCCTTGAGGAACCATTTTGCTGCTTTAATATTATCGTGTGGACCAGGGTAATTACCTTTTTCATAGCTCATAATGCCTAGCTCATACATCGCAATTACATTGCCGGCGTTGGCTGATTTTAGTAGCCAGTCAAGGCCTTTGGCGGTATCTGGTGTGGTGATTGCTCCATTTAACAAGGCATCGGATATGGCGAGCATAGCGTACTTGTTCCCTTTTTCCGCTGCTTGTTTAAATGCGTCAAATGTTTTGTTGAGGTCTATTCTCTGGAATTTGTTGGTGCTATCATATTTATAAAGTAGTCCTTTAGCATAGGCCAGCAATTCGAATATAATATGGCCACCGTTACTGGTATACCCCTCTTCCCTGAATTCTCCCTTCCCAAGCTCAGCAGTTTTAAAATACCATTCTAAGGCTTTTTCATAATTGGCTGGTCTACCCATTCCTGCCTCATTCATCATCCCTAATGCGAAATAGGCGAGGGTATTCCCTTTTTTAGAGGCCATGAGGTAGAGTTCCTCAGCCTTATTGTAATCTACCGGCACACAATTCCCAAAAAGGTATAGGTTGCCCAGGTTCACCATGCAACTGCTATCCCCTTTTTCAACAGCAATATTGTAGTACTTAAGGGCCAGGGGGCAATCTATTGGAATTGTTTCTTCCCCACGGGCATACATATCAGCCAGGTAGCCCATTGCAGCCAGGTTGCCATTTTCGGCAAGTTGCTTGTACTTAGCTATTTCATCGGGGGTGGTATACTGGGCAATGGAAGCTTGTGAGTATAAGAGTATTAAGAGGCAGAATAGTAGTTTTTTCATTGGGGAAATGTTTTACCGTACTAAATTATGAAGAAAGAGAATAGGGTTGGCTGGTTTGGCTTTTATCTAGTGAAATACTTATTTGTCAATGAAATAAGTAGGTGTTTATCAACTAAAAAATGAGAATAGGTAGGTACATTAAATTTCTTCAAAAATAATTCTCAATAATTCAAAACTTATCCCTACCTTTGCAGCCCGCTTTAAAAGTTACTAGTCCAAAATTAGTAATACTTTAAAGGGAGCGCAAAATAACCTTTATAATTCTTAAAATTTATTTTGCAGAATCAAAATTAATCATTACCTTTGCAGTCCCAAATTTTTCAGGGTTTAGAAGATATTTAATAAGTATGTCACAGCGAATCAGAATCAAGCTTAAATCGTACGACCACAACTTGGTCGACAAGTCAGCGGATAAAATCGTGAAGACTGTGCGCAATACAGGAGCAGTGGTTACAGGCCCTATTCCGTTGCCTACAGAAAAGAAGATCTTTACAGTATTACGCTCACCACACGTTAACAAGAAAAGTCGTGAGCAATTCCAGTTGTGCACTCACAAGCGCCTTTTGGATATATACACCTCTTCGTCACGTACAGTAGACGCGCTATCAAAGCTCGATCTGCCAAGTGGAGTTGAAGTAGAGATCAAAGCGTAATAGCTGACTTCACCAGGATTTATCCTGCTTGCCTTGGAAAATAAGGTAAAGAAGCAACCAAGCGATTTGACCAACTAAAGGTTAAGAGCCAGTTCTTTAAAAAATTGAAAAATAGTTATTCCCGGTCCCTCCCCAAAAGGCACCTGGCTCTGACTTAAATTATATTAATAATGAAAGGTATTATTGGTAAAAAAATCGGTATGACCAGCATTTTTGAGCCGAATGGTAAGCAGACTGCTTGTACCATCATCGAAGCTGGCCCGTGTGTGGTTACTCAAAAGAAAACCGTTGTTACCGACGGTTACGATTCTTTGCAAATCGCTTTCGGCGAAGCAAAAGAAAAGAATACAACTAAAGCGCTCATCAATCACTTTGCTAAGTCATCCACGACTCCAAAGAGCGTAGTAAAAGAACTCCGGAATTGTTCCATAGATAAACAAGTAGGCGAAAGCATCACTTGCGAAATATTTGCAGAAGGTGAGAAAGTCAATGTTATTGGCACCACTAAGGGTAAAGGTTTTCAAGGTGTTGTAAGGCGTCATGGTTTTAGTGGTGTGGGTGAAGCTACCCATGGCCAGCATGACCGTTCACGTGCCCCGGGCTCTGTGGGTGGTTCATCTTATCCATCACGTGTATTCAAGGGTATGCGTATGGGTGGCCGCATGGGCACCGACCGTGTAAAAATCAAGGCACTTCGCGTTGTAAAAGTATTTGCTGATAAGAACTACATATTAATCAGCGGTTCAGTACCAGGACATAACGGATCTATTGTTTTAATTCAGAATTAATTTAGTCATGCAAGTTGACGTTGTAAATAGTAAAGGTGAAAAGACAGGTCGTTCAGTTGAACTTCCGGATGATATTTTCAGTATTGAGCCAAATGACCATTGTATTTACCTAGCGGTAAAACAATACCTCGCAGCTCAGCGCCAGGGTACACATAAAACCAAGACCCGTGCAGAAGTGCATGGGTCATCTAAAAAGCTGCACAAGCAAAAAGGTACCGGCGGTTCCCGTAAGGGCAACATTCGTAACCCTCTTTACAAGGGTGGTGGTAATGTTAACGGACCGTTGCCTCATGGCTACGATTTTAAACTGAACCGTAAGGTTAAGGATCTGGCTAAGATTTCTGCCTTGGTTTACAAACTGCGCGAAAACAGGATCGTTATCGTAGAAGACATGGTGATGGATGCTCCTAAAACAAGCACTTTCTCAACCTCTTTAGATGCTTTACGTGGCAATCATAGGAAGAGTTTATTTATCCTTCCTGAGCATGATGTAAATGTTTACCTCAGTAGCCGTAACCTGTCGAGCAATAAGACCATTGTACTCAGTGATATGAATACATATGACCTTACTAATGCACAGGTAGTAATCTTCACTGAGTCAGCTGCAAAGATGTTCAATGAAGTACCAGGCGAAGAAGCTGCTGCTTAATTAAGGGCTTGCTGAAACAGGCAAAAGAGTAAGAAACAGATTATAATATTATAAAAACGTTTTTGCCCCAGGCACGAACAAAATATAAAATAACAAACGATGAAACTATCTGAAGTATTGGTAGAGCCGGTGATCACCGAAAAGGTAAATCTCCAGATGGAGCGCCAGGGCCGCTATACATTCGTGGTGGGCAGGCAGGCCAACAAACTTGAAGTTAAAAAAGCTGTAGAAGAACTTTACGGTGTACGTGTAGCTGAGGTTAATACAATGGTGGTTCCTGCAAAAAACAAGACCCGCTTTACAAAGGCAGGTTTACTTACAGGCCGTAAAGGTGCCTATAAGAAAGCTGTTGTTACTCTTGCTGAAGGCGATACAATTGATTTGTTTGCCCAGTAGTAGTATTAGTGTATAAAGGAATAGTGAGCAAGTAAAAGGCATAGAATAAATTAAATGGTGAAAAGGTTTGTACCAGTTACAGATCATAAATCAATAATAAAAATGGCATTACGTAAATATAAACCGGTTACAGCCGGAACACGCTGGAGAATAGGTAACGCTTACGCGGAGATTACCACTAACATACCGGAGAAAAGCCTGATTGAGCACCAGAAAAGTACTGGTGGTCGTAACTTCCAAGGTCGCCGTGCAATGCGCTACATGGGTGGTGGTAACAAAACCCAATATCGTCTTGTTGATTTCAAACGTAATAAGAATGAAATTAAGGCTACTGTAAAAACAATTGAATACGATCCGAACCGTACAGCATTTATCGCTTTGTTGCATTATGCTGATGGTGAAAAACGTTACATTATTGCTCCTCAGGGTCTGCAGGTAGGTAGTGTAGTAGTAAGTGGCCCAACAGCTGCTCCGGAAGTAGGAAATGCATTGATGCTTAAGAATATGCCATTAGGTACTGTGGTTCACAATATCGAATTGCAACCAGGCCGTGGTGGTGCTTTGGCCCGCTCAGCTGGTACTTATGCTCAGCTTAACGCAAAAGAAGAAAAATATTGTGTTCTTAAAATGCCCAGTGGTGAGTTACGCAAAGTATTAAGTACTTGTATGGCTACTGTAGGTATAGTTTCTAACAGCGACCACGCACTCCAGTCAATGGGTAAAGCAGGCCGTAACCGTTGGAAAGGTATCCGCCCACGTAACCGTGGTGTTGCGATGAACCCGGTAGATCACCCGATGGGTGGTGGTGAAGGTCGTTCTTCTGGTGGTCACCCACGTAGTAGGAAAGGCAAGTACGCTAAGGGTGAAAAAACACGTAGCAGGACTAAGGCTTCAAACAAGCTGATCATCCAAAGGAAAAACGGTAAGAAACTCTAGTTTTATAGCCTAAGTGGCAGGTATTTTTAAAAAGTTTTAAATAAGTCAATAGAAAATGGCTCGTTCAATAAAAAAAGGACCGTATGTAGATGCTAACCTGGACAAAAAGGTTATGAATATCGCAGAAGGTAAAGCTAAAAAGTCTGTAATTAAAACCTGGAGTCGCAGGAGTACTATTACCCCTGACTTCGTTGGCCAGACATTTGCAGTGCACAACGGTAATAAGTTCATACCAGTGTATGTTACTGAGTACATGGTTGGTCACAAGTTAGGTGAGTTTTCGCCTACCCGCAATTTCAAAGGACATAGCGGAACCAAACAATAGGTTTATACTGCCGGCCATCCGGTAGCATTATAGATAACAAATGTTCAATAAATTTTGGCGGGTGTAATTAAGTCCGCCAATAAAAATCAAAAATAATGGAAGCTGTAGCTCGCTTACGAAATTATCCAACATCACCACGCAAGATGCGCCTTTTGGCGGACCTTATCCGCGGTATGGAAGTGGAAAATGCTCTTAATACATTAAAATTCAGTACAAAAGATCCTTCAGTACCGCTTGAAAAGTTGTTACTAAGTGCAATCGCTAACTGGAGAGTAAAGAACGAAGGTGTAGATGTGGCCGAGGCCAAACTATATGTGAAGACCATATTTGTAGATGGTGGCCGCGTACTTAAGCGGATGCGCCCAGCCCCACAGGGCCGTGCATACCGTGTTCGTAAACGTAGCAACCACATTACCTTAATGGTAGATAGCCGCAACGCTGCAACAGTAAATACTAACGTAGAAAACGAAAATATTCAAGCTTAATATTCATAGTAATGGGTCAAAAATGTAATCCTATAGGTAACAGGTTGGGAATCATCAGGGGATGGGACTCAATGTGGTATGGCGAAAAAAGGGACTTCGGCCAGAAACTGGTTGAAGACCATAAAATACGCAACTACCTAAATGCGCGTATCAATAAAGGTGGTATCTCACGTATCGTTATTGAGCGTACACTAGGTAAGCTGATAGTAACCATCCACACTTCAAAACCCGGAATCATTATAGGTAAAGGGGGAACAGAAGTTGATCGTATCAAGGAAGAGTTGAAAAAACTTACCAAGAAAGATGATGTTCAGATCAACATTATGGAAATCCGCCGTCCTGAGCTTGATGCGATGATAGTTGGTGAGTCAATTGCCCGCCAGATCGAAGGTCGTGTAAGTTACAAGCGTGCTATCAAGATGGCTATAACTACCGCTATGCGTATGGGTGCAGAGGGTATCAAAATTAAAGCTGGCGGTCGTTTGAATGGTGCAGAAATCGCACGTTCAGAGGAATTCAAACAGGG
>CANGSR010000080.1 GCA_947456055.1 Chitinophagaceae bacterium | reverse complement strand
TATTTATACTCTGAAGTAATGCCCTATGCCATTGCAGTAATGCGGGCTTTGGTAAAAGACCTGGGTTATAAAGTAGATTGTATTTGCTGGGACCAAAACAAAAGAACGCCTTTTGTTCCACAGGATGAAGAAGGAATTACTTATCATAAACGTTCTGGTTTTACTAAAGAGTCAATTATCCGATTTATAGAGGAACGTAATCCACCACTGATGTATATCGTGGGCAGGATGGATCCTTTGTATTTGGAAACAGTGCTCCATTTCAAGCATAAATGCCGTATTGTAACAGGTAGCGATAACCAATGGCTAGGTACACAAAAACAAAAAATAGCTACGGTATTAAGCCCGATTCTTTACCAAAAGTACTTTGAGTATTTCTGGGTGCCGGGGCCGAGGCAATATGAGTTTGCCCGTAGGATGGGCTACCCTACCAATAAAATCATCTGGAACCACCTTACCGGTGATTCTGATATTTTCAATAAGTCGTTTACCGATAATATGCCCATCAGGGAAAAATCATACCCCCATAAAATGGTTTTTGCTGGTCGTTTTACTAAGGTGAAGGGACTGGATATACTGATGGAAGCCTTTACTGCTGCAAAAAAAGAAACTAAGAATGATTGGGAGTTACTCTTAATAGGTTCAGGTGAAGTACCTGTGAGCAAGGAATCCTTTATTGTTGTGAAGGACTTTATGAGTGGCGAGGCAATGGCTAGGGAAAGTAAAGATTGGGGCGTTTTCTGCCTGCCAAGTACCAAGGAACCATGGGGCGTAGTGATACATGAATTCACAATGGCTGGGTTACCTATTATTTGCAGTGACAGTGTAGGTGCAGCCGATACACTTGTTATCAATAATTACAATGGGTTTGTTTTTAAGACCGGCGATGTACTTGCCCTTAAAAACACAATACTCAAGATTATGTCAATGAGCGACCAGGAATTACTCACTATGGGTGCTCGTGGTCATGACCTGGCACAAATGCATAACCCCTCCATAGCTGCACATAGTTTGGTTAGTGCTATCAGGTAATTTATTACATTAATTCGCATTCTTCTTCGGCTGAAATTCTCAATGAATCAAGGTTAAATAATCGATTTTCATTCCTCCCCGAACTTACTTGTTATGTTAAATATGGCTGCAATTATGGCTATATAATCCAAAAGAATACTTAAACCCGATATTTGTTCATAATTTTGTAAAAATATTTAAACAAAATGAAAACAATAGGTATAGTATTTAGCTTACTGACATTGGTTTTCCTGGTTATCTCCTTTATGTCAGCAGCAGCAAACCGGAAAACGGAACGTCAGCAATACAATGTGGTAAAACAGGAAAATGGCTTTGAAATAAGGTTTTATCCCAAAGCCCTAATGGCTACCCTACATTCATCAGCAAAGGATGAACATGGCAATAAGAATAATAATTTCAGAACCCTGGCAGGCTATATTTTCGGCGGCAATAAAGACAATACAAAAATTGCCATGACCGCACCGGTATACATGGGAATTGGCCAAAATGCTGACAAAATGAGTTTTGTATTGCCTGCCCAATATAAAATCAATGAACTACCCCAGCCCAATGATACTTCTATTGATATCCACTATTCGGAGGAAGGATATTATGCTGCTTATAGTTTTGGTGGATACAGCAGTAATGATAAAATAGAAAAGAAGGAAAATGAGCTTAAAGTACTGTTGGCAAAGGGTGGGTATGAGGTAATTGGCCCATTCTATTATTTGGGTTATAATGCCCCCTGGGATGTAGTAAACAGGGAAAATGATATTCTGGTAAAAATAAAATACACTAAGTAAACAAAAGATTCATGACTTATCTGATTGTAGGTTGCTCATACGGCATTGGAGAACAAATAGCCATTCAATTAAAGGCAAAGGGACATAAAGTAATAGGAATATCCCGTACTTCTGCAACGCATGTTGATGAACACTTATCATTGGATATACTTACGGACCAATTACCACCAATTGCCGAGCCACTCGATGGTTTGGTATACTGTCCCGGCAGTATTAACCTAAAGCCTTTCAAAGGTCTGAAGTTAGATGACTACAGGCGAGATTTGGAAATCAACACCTTTGGGCTTATAAAAACGTTACAACAATATCAGACCAATCTTAAAGAAGCCCCAAATTCATCAGTTGTATTATTCAGTACAGTAGCGGTGCAAACAGGTATGACATTTCATGCATCAATAGCGGTTTCAAAAGGAGCTATAGAAGGATTGACCCGCTCCCTGGCTGCAGAATGGGCACCTAAAATAAGGGTAAATTGCATTGCCCCATCACTCACCCAAACCCCGCTTGCTGGACGATTATTGGATACTGAAGCGAAAAGAGCAGCATCGGAAGAACGCCACCCGTTAAAAAAATATGGCAACAGTGAACATATTGCGGCTATGGCATGTTTCCTGTTAAGTGATCAGGCCGATTTTATGACTGGTCAGATTATTAAAATGGATGGGGGTATAAGTGCTATAAAAGGCTAATTATTTTCCACGAAATCAAGGATTTAATGACTTTTGCCATGAACTATTTCTGAGTAGATGATTGTTTACCATTACTTTACCATCACCCGCTTTACTTACTATTATAGATCGGGCAGGTCGCAGCATCATTTCATCCATCAATAAGTAGGATGGATTAGGCCTGTTATTCAAAATAAACTTAATAGTCCTAACCCTGGAGCTTATTCTGTGATAAACTGATGCCCTAAACCACATACCGCAATTATCAATACTGGCATTCGCCAAAGCATCAACAAAGGATACTTCTACACCCTTGGCATCAAATAATTTCAGATTCATGTATGGTGAGCGGTAATCATTATCGTCTAATAAGAACCAGCAGGAGAACTCATACAATTGATTATCTTCTTCTGGTGTAAAAGGTATTTCAGCTATTACACTGTCATCACCATTTATACGTGACATTGCCCCATTACCAAAGAAATTGACAACTTGCTTTTTATTATCCAGATGATTGATATAATAAGGGCCGGTATTATTAATACAAGTATCGGTGCCCTGCATAGTATTGGCCAGAGATTCCATTTTGAGCTTGTTAGACTCATCAGCCGCCTTGATTTTATCAGGATAGCAGACATAGAGCAGGCAATGGAATTTACGGCCAATAAAAGTTGAATTTTCGATAAGATAATCCTCATCAATACTAACTTTTGAATCTTCGAACCTGATTATAAGAAAAGGCTTATTACTTTTAAGATCATTTAGCATTGGTTTTTCGGCATATTCCCCGGCAGCTGTTTTTACCTGTTTTTCCGTAATACCCCATGAGGTCCGGGACATCTGTACATCTACAATGGGCAAATGTAATTGGGTAGCAGCCCTAATCCCGTAAGACATTGACCAGCTAGGATCTCCCCCAACCCATAATTTCTCAGACCCGGATACGAAAATTGGCACTAATAGAATTCCCTGGAAATCGGTAGGCCTATAATGCATGGATTCCAGGTATTCATTCCATTTCATTTCGTTTTTATTGAAGAAATCATCGGCTGTATGACGGCCGGTGGCAATAAACCCCCTGGTGTAATTCACCATCCCTCCTGCATCAACCACCCATACAAATAGCACCAAAATAAGTAAGCTATTAGCTATAAAGGCTCTTTTCTGCAGTAGTAATCTTGAATACCAATAATTGATGACCAATGCTGCATAGATAGTAATAACATAATAAAATAACCAGCTAAACCTACCCATAGCCCGGAACTGCTTGAACAGGGAAAGATAATTGAGTAACCATTGCATATGCCATATGAAAGGAGCACCCATTGCCAATAACAAAGCAGATATTGCCATGAATAACCAAACCCTTGAAAATGATTGCTCACTAACTGTAAAGTGTTTATCACCAGACTTTTTAATAGTATAAAATACACCAAATACAACTGATATCAACACTACTACTATAGCAGATATGCCTAAATAGGTATACCCTTCCAACCCATCAGAAATACGTGAAAAACCAGTTAGGTTATGAATCAGGGACCAAAAAGGGGAATTAGGCGAGGTGATTATATCCCTTATATGGGTAACACTTTCAAGTGTATTTAATGGAAAACCAGGTCGATCTGTTACCGGGTCAGTTAGGGCAATAAAAATCTTTATGTAGGCAAACAATAAACCTGCTGCTAATAAGATAGGGCTGACATGAAGGAGTTTTTGCTTCAATGGCTTTTTTATCAACAATACATACCATGTGCAATAAAATGCAATCCAGATAAAAATTAGTGCTCCCTGGTAAAGATGCAATAGAGACATGATTGCACCCATAATAAGTATGTAAATGGGGTATTTCCATTTACCCGAATTATGGAATAATATTGACCAATAGAACAACATGGGAATATTACAGGCATATGCCAAACCAAAATGAGACCTCACCCTCATTACCTGAGGGTCTAGCACAATAATGAGACATGACATTAATACAGCCAAAATGGGACGGACACCAAAATATTTTAGGATTTTCCAGGTGAAAACTATGGCCAGTACATAGCTAAATGAAATGCAGAGGTTCATGATTGCAAGAGCCTGATGGGCGGTTAATGGCTGGAAAAGATGTAAGAAAATGGATAAAATTGGCTGTCCATCAGCATAAATGATATGTTCGCCATAGGGATAGTTCATACCATCGAACCAGATACCCTTACCGAAAATTGCATGATAAATAAATGTATAATAATTCTTACCAGTATCGCCTCCCAACTCATTCATTACATTGGCTGGGTCGGTAACATTGTAGGATAATAAAAGTACAGTGGTAAGAAGGGCAAAGATTATTGCGACAAAAAACCACAAATTAGATTGACTCCTGTTCATTGATACAATTAACCTTTAATAGGGTCTATTAACGTTTTTTACTGAAAAGTAATTTTATAAAACTTACCGATTCGGAAAACAAAATACGATAATTCATGCTACGGAAGTGTACATTTTCATTTAATGAAACAGGAATAGCTTTTACCCTGAATTTACTGGCAATAAAACAGTTTCGAACAAATTCAAGGTCGAATAAATACCTGTTCACAGTAGTACTAAGGAATACAGGAGCAACAAGCTTTTTAAAGCCCTTAAGACCACATTGGGTATCGGTAATGGGCATAGACAAAAACAACCTGATTAAAACACGTAGGTACTTTGAGATTAGCCGCCTGATAAACGGCACATGGGCATAATATGCTTCGTCTTTAACACCTACAGCTACATCGGCCATATCAGTTGAAAGGGTGTGATGAATTTCAAGCATACTTTCTATGGTATAAGGAAAATCGACATCAGTATATATTATAATATTACCCTTAGCCACCTTTACCCCTTGCCTAATGGCATAACCCTTACCCTTGTTTTCCTTATATTGTATAATATTTACTTTTCCCAGGTTCTTGCGAAGATAATCAAGGGAATCATCGGTAATTGCTACATTTTCACCATCCAGAACAACTACTAATTCTGTTTCACCTGATACCTTACCGCTAAATAAGCGAAAAGAGTTATGTACCGTTTTTTCCCATCCGGGCGGTGGATTGTAACAAGGTAAAATGAGTGAAACCGTCATCAATTAGTATTAGCAACAAAAATACACGAAGATGCTAAAATATATCCTGCCTTTAGGGTGTAATTTTAATTTAGAGGTAATAAATGCCTGATAGACAAAAATAACGTCAACTAACAACAATCAAAATTCCCACCCTGCTCTAAAATGGATTGAAAATAGCACTTTATGCTATAACGGTAATGAAGCCCATAAATTATACAAATGGCACGGCAATATTTAAATCTCCAAAAAATATAAAAGGTTTAAGTAATCCTACCATTCCATACCAGGGTAAGCCCTTTGCATAAACTGCAAATCAGCCAAAATAAAACCGAGATTTTCGGAGTGACGGCCTTCTTTACCCCCCTGCTGCATCCAGGTTCCTGATGGTAATGTTATAGTTGCTTCTTCAAAAATAGCTTTAATCCTTTCGGCCCAGTTATGCTTTATGCTTAACAGATCAGGACCATTTTCATTTTCCTGCAATTCCTTGTCTGAATCGTTGGCTAGGAACAATTCCCCGGTATACATCCAAAGTTCATTTACGGCAGTTTGCATACGCTCGTGGCTCTCATCAGTACCATCACCCAGTCGTATTACCCACTCGCTACTCCAGCGGAGATGGTAGGTAACTTCCTTAAGTGATTTAGCGGCTATGGCAGCCAAGGTCTCATCCTTGCATTTCACCAATTCGGTAAAAAAATAAAAATTGAAGGTATCGTAGAAAAATGCCCGTGCAATTGTAAAAGCCCAGTCTATATTGGGTTGCTCTACCAATAGATGATTCCTGAAGTCACCAGTATCACGTAGGTAAGCAAGGTCATCCTCATCCAGATTTTCACCAGTATTTACTAAATTCAAGAGGGCGACTGACGAAAAATAGCTTTTTTTATCTTGGTCAGATAGGGTGTTAAATATTTCAGCAGCATATTGAAATAGGCTACGGGCACGGCCTACATGGTCGAGAGATGTATTAGTAAGGGCGATATCCTGTTCCAGAATTGGTCCATGTCCACACCACTCACCTAGCCTATGGCTTATTATCAGGGCATCATCAGCAAGACCAAGTATATAATCTAATTTCATTACGCTGTTTTTTTGTTGGCCGAACTTTAAATGCGATTACACATTTTGTAAAGCCGGGTATTTCATAAAATAATTCACTTAATAAGGTCACCTAAGAAAAGGATAAGTAAACCTTAGAAATTGAACCCCGCTGGGGTTCAACCTTTTTTGTTTTATTTCCCCCGGTTTCACCGGGGGCTATTCACATTTAAGCCCTTTGGGCTTATCACATCAATAAGTAATAATACAACTTTGAACCTGTATAAATATTTATGCAATAACACTGAATAAAAAAGCCTAAAAACTATCCTATGGCTGTTTTCAGACTTAAAAACTACATATACTTTACCTCTTCAGGTAGGTTATAAAATGTTGGGTGACGATAAATTTTATCGTTGGCTGGTTCGTACAATGATTCTGACTCACCTGGGTCGGATGCAATGATATTTTTGCTTTCAACTACCCAAATACTTACCCCTTCCATACGGCGGGTATAAACATCACGTGCATTTTCAATGGCCATTTCAGCATCAGCAGCATGCAGGCTACCTGCATGTTTATGGTCAAGTCCAGCCTTACTACGAATAAACACTTCCCACAAAGGCCATTCGTTTTTTCCTGCTTTAATATCTTTAGTCATAATAATTCAATTTCGATAGCTAAACATTTGATGTAATTAGCCTGTATTATTCAATGCATTTCTACTTAGGCTGCTTTAGCTGCTTGTTGCCTGGCCTTTCTCTTATCGGCATGTGCCATAGCTGCATCACGTACCCATTCACCTTCGGCCCATGCTTTTTTGCGGGTATCCAGCCTTTGTTTATTGCAAGGTCCGTTGCCTTTTACCACATTCTTAAATTCTTCCCAGTTGATAGGACCCGAATCGTAATGACCACGCTCTTCATTCCACTTAATATCCTTATCGGGCATATCAAGTCCTAAAACCTTAGCCTGCTCGACAGTTACATCAATAAATTTCTGACGCAACTCGTCATTGGTCAGGCGTTTGATTCTCCACCTTACACTTTGTGCTGTATTTGGGCTTTCGGCATCGGGCGGGCCAAACATCATTAAAGAAGGCCACCACCAACGGTTGAACGCATCCTGAGCCATTTTTTTCTGTACTTCGGTACCCTTGGCAAGGGTAAGCATTATTTCAAAACCCTGGCGCTGGTGGAAACTTTCCTCCTTACAAACCCTTACCATAGCCCTGGCATAAGGACCATAAGAAGTGCGGCAAAGCGGCACCTGATTCATAATTGCAGCACCATCAACCAACCAACCTATGGCACCAATATCGGCCCATGAGGTGGTAGGGTAATTGAATATAGAAGAGTATTTTGCTTTACCTGAATGTAATTGCTCATATAGTTCATCACGGCTTACACCAAGTGTTTCTGCTGCACTATATAAGTATAAACCATGACCGGCTTCATCCTGCACCTTGGCCAGCAATACAGCCTTACGGCGAAGAGTTGGGGCACGGGTTATCCAGTTTCCTTCGGGCAACATGCCTATTATTTCGCTATGGGCATGCTGTGAAATTTGCCTGATCAAGGTTTTGCGGTAGTCATCGGGCATCCAATCTTTGGGCTCAATAGTTACCTCCCTGTCAATAAGGCTATCAAAATGTTCCTGAAACGTTGGTACAGTCATTTAGTAGTAAATTTACAGAGACAAATATAGGCAATTAATGAAGATTGGCATTCAATTTGAATGATAGAGCTATATACAAAACCTAGAATTGATTATTGATATTTGATTTTCTTTTATTAACGCAATACAATTTAAAATTATACACACCAATACACATACATATTTCGCAAAATAACACCTGTTTATCCTAAAATGAGCAGGAACTAATACCAGTATGCAGGAGAATGTCAAATAAAACCAAATTACTACCTTTATAAAATGAAAAAGACAATAGCATTATTAGCAAGTGTGCTAACCTTAGGTATCAATTCTACAACCTATGCTCAAAGTGACCTATCGAAAAGTGGCAAATCGCTCCTGTGGAAAATAAGTGGTAAAAAACTCAATAAGTCATCCTATTTATTTGGCACCATGCACATTATATGCCCGGAGGATTTCATCTGGACAAATAAAATGATTGAGAGCCTGGAAAAGAGCGAAAAGATTTGCTTTGAAATGGACCTGGATAACCCCGAGCTCATGCAGCAAACAATGGAACTGATGAAGGACAAGAGCGGTAAAAAAATAAGAGATTATTTCAAACCTGAGCAATACACGATAATTTCGAAATATGTACAAGAAAAAATGGGCGTAGATATCTCTATGCTCAATGGCATGAAACCTATAATGCTGGAAAGTTTATTGATCAAGGACCAGGCACATTGCCCAAATGCTATAGGGTATGAAGATACCATAATGAAAATAGGTAAAAAGACTAATAAGGAAATTATGGGACTGGAAGAGCCTAAAGAACAAATTGAAGCATTGGAAAGCATGCCAGTTGATTCATTTATCAATTCGCTTATGGAGGAAATATCTGCCCAAAAAGGTAATGACACCAATTATGCAAAATTAATGAATGCTTATAAGACCCAGGATTTACCAGCATTATATAGCTTAATCAACGAATCGAAAGAACTAGGTGATAATATGGCCCCATTTCTTGACGACAGAAATGCAAAATGGATAGGCAAGATTACTGACAAAATGAGAAAATCATCGGTATTTTTTGCAGTTGGTGCCGGACATCTTTGGGGAGATAAGGGGGTAATAACCCTTTTGATAAAGAATGGGTATGTAGTGGAGGCGATAAGGTAGATCTATGTTTTAATAGAAAGTAAAAAGCGCAATTACCGTAAGGCAATTGCGCTTTTATTATATTATTGAGAATAATTCGGTTTTAAATTACATTAAGAGGTTTCCCCTGCACTCTCAAATTGTGTAGGGTGTCATTACAAATAGATTATTAGCGCATAATATAAAAATCTCCGAAATGCAAAATCTTAAAATGGCTAATAATTTCAAACACATACTTAAGATTATGAAAAAAATGGCAATCATACTAGTCTTTCTACTACCATTGGGGTTATTTCTTAAGTATTTTTCTGAAAAGAAAAATATCCAAAACAATAACTCATTGCTTTGGAAAATAAGTGGTAATCACCTTTCAAAACCATCTTACATATTTGGAACCATGCACCTGATATGTATGGGTGACTTTGTATGGACAAATAAAATGAGTGAAAGCCTGGAGAATTGCGACAAAATCTGCTTTGAGATAAATAAAGCTGACCCTCAATTAAAGATGAAAAGGTCAGCCTTAATGATTGATTCAAGTGGCAAAACACTGATAGACTACTTCAGCCCGGAACAATACCTAGCTATATCTAAATACTTGAAAGATCAATTAGGCGTGAATATCTTAAGGCTCAGCAAAATGAAACCGATGGTTTTGGAAGCAATATTGATAAGAGATATAGTGAATTGCCCCAATACAGTATCATATGAGGATACAATCATGAAAATGGGCCAATTTTCGAATAAAGAAATCATAGGTCTCGAAGAACCAAGGGAAGAGTTTGAAGCCTTTGAGCGTCTCCCTAATGATTCGCTGGCTAGTCATATTTTAGAGGAAATTAACCATCCAGAAATTACCCAAATAAATTACCAAATACTCCTCAAAACCTACAAACTACAGGATTTGCCATCTCTATATGAGCAAATTATAAAGACAAAGGATATTAAGGATAATATTGGTCCACTACTCTACGATAGAAATGCCAAATGGATAGGCAGAATGACTGATAAAATGAACAAATCATCAGTATTTTTTGCAGTTGGAGCCGGACATCTTTGGGGAGATAAAGGTGTAATAACCTTGTTGAGAAAGGAAGGCTATACAGTGGAGGCAATAAAGTAAATGGGGAGGTTAATTTAAGTTTCGATTGAAGAAACCCTTCACATTATTGGAAAATAAAATCAAAGAGCATAGAATTTATAACTCTAACCTTCCTGTAGCCCCCGCTGGGGCAATCCCCCTAATTCTGGTACTTTTTGCTACAAACCGGTAGCCCTGCTGGAACAAATCCCTAATTCTTTAATATTTACTACAAACCTTTTGCCCCACTGGGCCATTTACATAGCTACCCATTATCGAAAGGACAAATATTGAAAAGTAAAAAGCGCAATCACCAATAGGCAATTGCGCTTTTTCAATATTATTGAGAATAATTAAGCCTTAACCTTGCTTGTTTCGGTGAAACGAACACTCTTAGCAATAAAGTAAGAACCAAATAATAAGATACCACCAGTTAAATCACCAGCAAGGCTGAACTTAAAGAACGGAACACCATCAATATATGTCTTAGCTAAACCTGCAAGGGTATAACCGTTGAAGCCCTGGGCAAAAAAGCCGAAATTAGATACGATAAAGAATAATGTAGAAGCACCAAATACATAAGCCATTGATGTGCTAGCCTTTGGTTGGCCCATTGTAGTACCAAGTCCGGTAGCAGCAATCAGTGCTCCGTAATTGAATAATTGGCCTGTAAGGTCGTAAAAACCTGGGATATTGGTAAATAACTGGAAATACATATCAGCCAGGAACTGACCTAATAATGGCACCATAAAGGCAAGACCACGTTTATCTTTTATAATTGCACCACTAAAAAGGCTAATAGCAGCTATTGGCACCATATTAGGCATACTCAATTTTGCATTCAAAATCCGTGCACTTGCAGCAATCAACACCAGGAAAATTGCTAAGATGATATTTATGTTATTACGTTTCATTGTATTTATTGTTGAGCAAAAATAAGAACTATTTTGAACTTAGTGAATCGAAATTTCCGATACCCTATTTATTTACATCGGCACCATCATAAGCCCACCTAATATAGGTAGAGCCCCATGTAAATCCGCCACCAAAAGCAGCCAATACTATATTATCTCCTTTGTGCAATTTACTTTCCCATTCCCACAGGCACAATGGTAAGGTGCCATTTGTAGTGTTTCCGTACTTCTGAATATTTACCATTACTTTTTCTGCAGGTAATTTCATACGGTCGCCAGTGGCGGAGATAATACGCAGATTAGCCTGGTGGGGTACTAACCAACTTACAGTTTCAGAAGTAAGGTTGTTACGCTCCATTATTTCAGCAGCCACATCTGCCATATTTTTTACAGCAAACTTAAATACTGTCTGGCCTTCCTGGTAAACGTAATGTTCTTTATTCATTACAGTTTCCATACTAGCGGGTTTTACTGAACCACCCGCTTTCTGGTGGAGGTGTACCCTACCACTGCCATCGGTTCTTAAAATAGAATCCATTAGTCCGTAACCATCCTCATTAGGCTCCAATAGAACCGCACCAGAACCATCACCAAAAATAATTGAAGTGGCACGGTCTTCATAGTTCATAATAGAACTCATTTTGTCCACACCTACTACTATTACTTTCTTGTGCCTGCCGGTTTCAATAAATTGAGCACCTGTTGTAAGGGCGAAAATAAAGCCACTACATGCTGCATTAACATCATAACCCCATGCATTGGTCATACCTACCTTGTCGCAAATAATATTTGCGGTGGCAGGGAATTGCATATCAGGTGTTGTGGTAGCACAAATCACTAATTCAATATCAGTAGGGCTGATACCTCGTTTAGCTAATAACACTTTTATAGCCTCAACAGCCATATCACTACTGCCCTTACCTTCTCCTTTTAAAATGCGACGCTCTTTAATACCGGTTCTGGATATAATCCATTCATCAGTTGTATCCACCATCTTTTCAAGTTCCGCATTAGTTAAAATGTAATCCGGAACATACCCCCCAACTGCCGTTATGGCCGCATGAATCTTCTGCATTTATTGTTGTTTAATCTCTGATTTTAAAATATAACTACCACACCACTTTACTTAAATTAAAAGCCCGTAGGTTTGGTGACAATTTATTTGGGCCTAAAGATTATGTAATTATCTACTCTTGAAAAACATAAATCGAATTAAGGCAAAAAAATGTATTAAAAATTGCGTTTTAACTTTTGACTTTTGACTTTTGACTTTTGACTTTTTAAGTAGTCATCCCCCCGCATACATTAATTACCTGACCGGTAACATAAGTACTCATGTCGCAAGCCAAATAAAGGGCAGTATTGGCAATATCTTCAGGTTTACCGAAGCGGCCTAAAGGAATTTTCTCAAACCATTTTTCGGCACCGCCATCTTTTAAATAATGGGTCATATCTGTCTCCACAAAACCAGGGGCAATAACATTACACCTTATATTACGGCTACCAATTTCCTGGGCTATACTTTTTGAAAAACCTATGATACCGGCTTTACTAGCTGCATAAGCGCTTTGACCTGCATTACCCTTCACGCCTACTATGGAACTCATATTAATGATGCTACCTCCACGTGCCTTCATCATAGGCTTAATTACCTGGCGGGTAAGATTGTATACACTTTTCAGATTGGCCTGCATTACATCATCCCATTGCTCAGGAGTAAGACGCAGTAAAAGGTTGTCCTTACTGATACCTGCATTGTTCACACATATATCTATAGTACCAAATTCCTTTATTACATCAGCAGCTAGTTGTTCTGCAGCTTTATAATCAGCAGCATTACTCTTATATCCTTTAGCTTTTACACCAAGTGCAGTAAGCTTTTCCTCAAGGGCTAAGGCTTTTTCATCAGACGAGAGATATGTAAAGGCAATATTAGCACCCTGCTCTGCAAATTTAATTGCCACAGCCTCACCTATTCCCCTACTGGCACCGGTAACCAGTGCTACTTTATTTTGGAGCAATTTCATTCATTTTAGCTTTGGGCTGCTAAAGTAATCATTGGTATTGATAAGTTGAAGAATTTGCAGGTAATTTAAACTTTGGATTGATTAAAAGTAGGTACTTTTACACTGTTTTTACACATTCAGAAATGATGGTTATTTTTTGTTCTTCAAACATAACCAATAGAATAAGGGTGGATTAGCAGACTAATTAGCTAAAAAAACCAGAAATCTTATAGTTTTTTTAAGATTTTCTTCATAAAAATTTTTCCTTTATAATTTTTTACTCTTACCTTTGCACTCCAATTCTCATATTGCTCTTTTATTAAGATTGCATTTGGAAGAGTTGAAATCCAGAGTGGAAGTCAGGTAACACCTGAAATAAGCCGAAGGTCAATTCGTTAACACCAAAAAATTAAAAATGGCTAAAGAAATCAGCGGCTTTGTGAAGCTGCAGGTAAAAGGTGGCGCAGCAAATCCTGCCCCTCCAATCGGCCCGGCGCTCGGCTCTAAAGGCGTCAACATTATGGAGTTCTGCAAGCAGTTCAATGCTCGTACGCAGGATAAAGTAGGTAAGATACTTCCGGTAACACTTACTGTTTACACAGACAAATCATTTGAGTTCGTAATCAAGACTCCTCCGGCTGCTGTACAGTTAATGGAACTTGCCAAACAACCTCATGGCTCAAAGGAACCAAACAGACAAAAAGTAGGTAAAGTAACCTGGAAGCAGGTGGAAGACATTGCCACAGATAAAATGGCTGACCTTAACTGTTTTACATTAAGGAGTGCTATGTCGATGGTAGCAGGTACTGCCCGCAGTATGGGCTTCACTGTAGAAGGTACCCCACCCGAGGGAATTACCGTTAAGTAAATTGGTTTTACTTCTTTATTAGAAGTAGCTAATTCACTTTACATTCAAACTTTTGGTTTCACATTTAACTTTGACTCAAGTCATGGCAATCACAAAAAAAAGAAAGGCTGTAGAAGCTAAACTCGATAAAAATAAATCATATACGCTTACCGAAGCTGCAACAGTAGTTAAGTCAATCAACCTAACTAAGTTCGACAGTTCAGTAGACGTGCATATCCGTCTTGGCGTTGACCCCAAGAAAGCCGACCAGAACATCCGCGGCACAGTATCTCTTCCTCATGGTACCGGTAAAACAAAACGCGTACTTGTACTTTGTACTCCTGATAAAGAAGCAGAAGCAAAGGCAGCAGGTGCAGATTTCGTAGGTCTTGATGAATTCGTTTCAAAAATAGAAGGTGGCTGGACTGATGTGGACGTTATTGTAGCCACACCATCTGTAATGCCTAAAATAGGCCGTCTGGGTAAAATATTAGGTCCTCGTAACCTGATGCCAAACCCTAAGACTGGTACAGTTACCAATGATGTTGCAAGTGCTGTTAAAGAAGTTAAAGGTGGTAAAATTGCCTTTAAAATCGATAAAGCAGGTATTATTCATGCATCAATCGGACGTGTATCTTTCGAACCGGCTAAACTTGCAGAAAATGCACAGGAACTGATTAATACACTTGTAAGAATGAAACCACCAACTGCGAAAGGTGCTTACCTGAAAGGTATAAGCATGGCTTCAACAATGAGCCCGGGGTTGATGATTGATACT
>CANGSR010000079.1 GCA_947456055.1 Chitinophagaceae bacterium | reverse complement strand
CCTGAAAGCCTTAACGCCTTCCACCTTGTTAGGGGCTATTACTACACCCTTACCTGCGGCAAGTCCATCAGCTTTAATAACAATAGGGCCATCATTGCGCTTAATGTAGGCAACCCCCTGCTCAAAACTTTCGGCGCTGAATTCCTTATAATCGGCAGTAGGGATATTATGCCTGCCCATGAACTTCTTAGAAAAAGCCTTGCTGCCTTCCAATTGGGCACCCTCCTTAGACGGGCCTGCCACAATTATGTGTTTTAGTTTTGGGTCATTTTTGAAAAAATCCCATATCCCCAATACCAAAGGATCTTCAGGGCCTGGAATAACAATATCAATCTTATAATCAAGGCAGGCACTTTTTATGGCTTCAAAATCGTTGTAACCAATTGGGAGATTCACTCCATACTCAGAAGTTCCGGCATTACCGGGGGCAATAAAAAAGGTTCCACACAATGCACTTTGGCTCAATTTCCAGGCCAGTGCACATTCTCTTCCGCCTGAACCTAGTAGTAGTATGTTTTTCATTTTCCGAGATTTTTGCAAAAAAAGTAAAAAATTACCTATCCACTTTTATTATTTTATTATTTTTCGAAATTCTAAAGCCTTGAAAAAGATAAAGATTGAGTGTTCATTTTGGCATATAAAATTACTTTCCAATAAATCAAGCCCAATTTATGTACCCTGATATCACCACTGATGAACACTTATTATTCAATGAACCTTTTTTTCAAAACGCGGAACAAGAAATAACTTTATCAGGAGTTCAAATTAATTTCCCGCAATTATCTATTAAAGAAATTGCAGTCATTTATAATTATACAAAGGTGGGTTATAAACCTCTAAATAGTAGCATTAGAGGTAACAAAACGGACAATTTTATTCAAGCTAACATTCCCTATCTGAATTTTGCTCTTAACAAGTTAAATAAATTTAAGGGGACAGTTTTTAGGGGAACACAATTACCACTAAGTGTTATCAATGAATACATAGAGGCTTTAGACAACCAATCTTTAATCACCCAAAAATTCTACTTATCTACTTCATCAGACATAAATACAGCAATAGCCTTTGCTGAAAGGATTTGGAATGGAGTAAAAACTATTTTCTTTATTGAATCTATTACAGGAATAGAAATCCATGAAATATCCGCATGGGGTCCATACTTTAGAAATATCACCGAACATGAAGTGATTTTTCTGATTGGAACAAAGTTTATGGTGAGAGAGGTACAAAATCAACCCATTGATGGTGATATCTATTTGATTATTGCACTTGTAGAAATTATTTAAAAACCATTATTTCAATGGGATGAAATTTCTGCCCCAATGCCCATTCCTGTACCTTCTTGCTTTTATTGGTATGGAACCCTGAAAATCATTTAACAAGTTTGTATCAACTTCATTTTTAAAAATACCTTTATGAAAGGCTAACTTGTTGGGCTTATTAAAAGTAAGGGGATTTTTTGAACTTCTAATTTCAGCTGCATTCATTTCTTCTGATTGGTATCGGCCAATAGAAAGCTCACAGTTTTTCAGTATGTCGACCTTTTCCTTATTAACCAATTTGAGAGAATCCGAAATAGAAATCATTGATGATTGTTTTTACAAATTTAGCATATTTATTTCACTACTGCAAGTTAAATAATCTAATTGCACATGTAAAAGCAATTTAAAACCCGGCCGAAACTAATATTTTGAAATCTCATAAGAAATCAATGAACCTGCACAAATCCGCTCACTTTTATTAGTTTTCTGTAAAAAAAGTAAAATTATCTATCCTCTTTCAATATTTTACCTATCTTTCACAATCTTTTAATTTAACAATCATAGTATGAGCCAACCAAGCAGCGGTCATCCAAAGGGATTATACGTTCTGTTTTTCACTGAAATGTGGGAAAGATTTAGTTATTATGGTATGAGGGCCATCCTTATGCTCTTCATGGTCAAGATGCTTTCATTCGATAAAAGCTTCGCCTCGGGCATATATGGAAATTTTACCGCATTAGTTTATTTAACACCATTAATAGGTGGTTTTATCTCCGACAGGTATTGGGGCAATCGCCGTTCAATTTTCGTAGGGGGCATTACAATGGCTATTGGCCAATTTATTTTGTTCTTCTGTGCATCTCTGGTTACTACCAATATTGACCTCTGTAAAATATTATTTGTTGTGGGCCTTACTGCCCTTGTAATAGGTAATGGTTTATTCAAACCAAATATCTCTACAATGGTAAACCAGCTATATGCACCTGGCGACAAGAGGGTTGATGCTGCGTTTTCTATCTTCTACATGGGTATTAACCTAGGTGCATTCTTCTCACCACTTATATGTGGTAGCCTTGCAGAAAAGGTTGATTTCAAATGGGGTTTCTTCGCTGCAGGTGTTGGTATGACAATGGGTCTTATTGTATTCCAGATACTGAAAAACAAGTATATCATCACGTCTGATGGTAAGCAAATAGGTGAAACACCTAATAAAAAAGCCGAAGCCCTGGCTAAAGAAAATGCTGCAAACGGCGTAATTTCAGGACCAGCAGCAGATGGTGCTAAAGAATTCTCACCTGTGCGTGTTGCAATGTGGCTGGCTATATATGGTGCGTTATGGTTTGTATTTATGCACTTTGTAGGTTTCAACTGGATTAGTACACTTGTATTCTCTACATCCATCGCTGCATCAGGTTTTATCATTACCGACCCTACCCTTACTGCAGTAGACCGTAGCAGGATTATGGTTATCTATATCGCTGCCTTCTTCGTAATCTTTTTCTGGAGTGCATTTGAGCAGGCTGGTGCATCACTAACAATCTTCGCCGACCAACAGACTGAACGCCATATTTTTGGCTGGGAAATGCCTGCGAGCTGGTTCCAATCAGTAAATCCTTTGGCTATTATCATTTTCGCACCAATATTCGCTGGCTTATGGACTGGCCTTGGCAAGCGCAACAGGGAACCAGCTTCTCCTGTAAAGCAGGCTATGGGTCTGTTGTTACTTTCATTAGGTTATCTGGTTATTGCCTTTGGTGTAAAGGGTGTAGATGGTGCTACTAAGGCTTCTATGTTTTGGTTATTAGGCATGTATATCCTGCATACATTTGGTGAGTTGTGCTTGTCTCCTATCGGATTATCAATGGTGGCTCGTCTTTCACCGGCCCGTTTGGCTTCCTTATTAATGGGTGTATGGTTCCTGGCAAATGCTATGGCTAATGACTTTGCCGGTATGCTGAGTAAGCTTTACCCTGAAGCAGGCCATTCAACCAGCTTCTTCGGTCATGCTATCAACAACCTGAATGACTTCTTTATGGTATTCGTATTCCTTGCCGGATTCGGTGCATTGGTATTATTCCTATTATCAAAAATGATGCTGAAGATGATGCATGGTTTGAGGTAAACAAGAAAATACATTAAATTTTAAAAGCGGGATTTTATTCCCGCTTTTTTTATGCAGGTGAAAAAAAGGGGTATGGAAAGATAAATAATTAAGCCTATTTTGGTACTCCAAATAAGAAATGAATGGAAGCAACTAATGAAGCCGGTGCGCTGGCCCTGGAGCAAATCCAGAATTTTAAAGGTAAATATCCTAAGCAATTGTGGTACCTCTTCCTGTCTGAAATGTGGGAACGGTTTGCATTTTATGGTATGAGGGGTATGCTAACCATTTTCATGGTGGAGCAACTGAAACTGACCGAAAAAGATGCCAATCTGAAATATGGTGCCATTCAGGCTTTTATATATACCATGGCGTTTGTAGGTGGCCTTTTTGCCGATAAAATCCTGGGTTTCAGAAAATCTATTTTTTGGGGCGGGTTGTTAATGATAGCAGGTAGCTTTACCCTGGCATTTTCCCCACAGCACCTTTATTATATTGGTATCAGCTTCACTATCGTAGGTACGGGCTTCTTTAAACCCAATATCTCCACAATGGTGGGTAATCTTTATAAAAATGATGACCCCCGTAGAGATGCAGGCTTTGGTCTGTTTTATTCTGGTATAAATATTGGTGCACTACTGGGTGGTTATCTCTGTATCAATGTTGCTAACCATTATTCATGGAATGCTGCATTCTCACTAGCAGGTATTGGTATGGCAATTGGTCTGGGGATTTTTATCTTTACCAAAAGAACCCTTGGGCCTATTGGTTTCTCTCCCTTGGCTAATAAAGTATCACTAAGCAAAATCAGAATTTATGATCTAATGGTTTATGCCGGGTCACTTTTGGTCATTCCTTTTATCCTCCTACTGGTGTCTAATACTGCATATACCGATATCTTTATGTATATAGTAGGCCCGGCAGCATTCATTTACATTATTTATGAAATGTTCAGTTTCAATGCAATAGAGCGGCAAAAGCTTATTGCCGCACTGATATTTATATTGTTCTCAGTATTCTTCTGGGCGTTTTTTGAGCAGGCTGGAGGCTCGTTGAGCCTATTTGCCCGCTACAACCTGAGGCATGAAGTTTTAGGCATGAAAATGGATCCCAATGAGATTAATAATGCTGCAAATTCCCTCTTTGTAATATTATTCAGCCCTTTATTTGGTTTATTATGGCTATGGATGGGCAAAAAGAAATTGGAACCCAATACTGTTATCAAATTCGGACTTGGCTTCCTATTCCTTGCAATTGCCTTTTATGTATTTTATTATACCCGCTTCTTTGCCGATGCAGCCGGATTTACTTCGTTGAATGTATTCACCCTGGCTTATTTGGTAATAACAGTTGGTGAACTTTGCCTATCCCCTATCGGGCTATCATTAATGACAAAGCTGGCACCGCAAAAGCTACATGGTATGATGATGGGTATGTGGTTCCTGGCTAGTGCTTACGGACAGTATGCAGCAGGAATTCTTGGTGCAGGTATGGCCACCGTGGATGATAAAGCAACCCTTACCGACAAACTAATGGCCTATACTGATGGCTATAGACATCTGGCCATTTATGCCTTAGTCGCAGGTGTAGTACTGATTATCCTTTCTCCATTGATTAGGAAATTAATGCACGATGTACTATAGATATAATGAGAATTAATTCTTACAAATAACAAAACGGGTAAATGTCCTTCATGGATATTTACCCGTTTCTATTTTCATCATATGAAAAATCAGGGTTGATAAATAACCCTAAAAGTATTTACTTCATTACCATTTACCACCTGCAAAAAGTACATCCCTGGTTGTAATGATGCACAACTTATTTTGCGTTGGTTACCATTTACTACTATTGAATTGATTTGCTGCCTGTTACCTGCAATGTTATTAAGGTATAATACTGCCTTATCATAATCTGCGGGTAGGTCAATGCTTATTTCGCCGGAGGTAAGCGTTGGGTATACTGAAATAGCCTTGTTGGCATCGATAGTAGTTACAGAAACCGAACGGTCATTTTTCAATTTCACCAGCCATATATCTTCATTCCCCTGAGGATTGGCGATGTCGCCATTTACCGAATTTGAAGCCCCTACAGCTGCATAACCACTATCGGAAGTGGCTACAATGCTATATATAGTATCTCCCTGGCTACCTCCAAAGGTATTAGCCCAAGCAAAGTTTCCCATTTTGTCTATCCTTACCATCCAATAATCATTACCACCATGGTTGCCGCTTACCTGCCCGTCGGTTGAAATAGAATAACCGCCTAATATGGCTCCATCATCATAAGTTAGATCTGCCTGGTTAAGGATATCATTACCAAAACCACCATAGCTATTCTTCCACAATACCTTTCCGGTATCATCAATATTAAATACCCAATAGTCAAATCCACCATGTCCTGTGGCTGGCACATCGCCATTTACAGAATTCGAGTATCCGGCTACTATATAAGTATTGTCACTTCTGTGGTTAATACTAAAAGACCTGTCCTCGGCAGTACCGCCATAGGTTTTAGACCAAATAACCTTGCCTGTATCATCAATTTTCACTACCCATGCATCATAGTTACCTCCATGAAAACCTGAAACCAAACCACCATTGGCTGTAGCTTCAGCTGAAATTAAAAAGCCATCCCCTGCTGCCTTTACCGCATCAAACGCCATTTCGTAACCTGGCCCACCAAGTGTCTTAGCCCAACTCACTATACCCGACTTATTCATCTTAACCACCCATAAATCCTGGCCACCACCGCTAAAGCCGCTTACATCGCCACCATTGGCACCGGCACCACCCACAAAGAGATAACCACTATCAGGGGTATTAATCACTGAATTGAAAAAATCCAAACCGCTGCTACCCATAGCTTTCTGCCACACAATGCCACCAGTATCGTCCAGTTTCAGAGCCCAGGCATCACCACCACCATGGTTACCGCTTACCTGCCCATTATTACTTTCGGTATAGGCAGCGATAATATAGCCCCCGTTTATATCTGGCTTTATCTGGTCCACCTGGTCGTAACCCGATCCACCAAGCGATTTCTGCCACATCATACCGCCGGTATCATTGGTTTTCACTACCCAGCAATCGTAATCTCCATGATTGCCGGTCACGTCCTTATTTATGGAGCAACTATATCCGCCTACAATAAAGCCACCATCGGCCGTTTGCTTCATGCTATTCGCCCCATCAGCCGAAGAACCACCATACGATTTCTGCCACTCTATGGCTGGTGCCTGGGCATGGGTATTTACCGGGCTATAAAACAGAACAAGACAGGCTATTGATAAACCTAAAGTAAATTTGTTACTAATCATTGGTATATTTTAAATTTTGGTAAGTTTCTTAATGGTTTTCTTAGCCCCTTCATTTATGGTGATTAGGTAAATACCACTTGCGAGATCGTTCATATCTATCAAGGTCTTTAATGAACTACCAGAGGGAACAAATGATTTTTCCAAAATAACATTCCCAGCCATGCTACTTATTTCTACGCCAATATGTGGAACTGAAACATTAGACATATCCAGGTAAAAACCATCTCTCACAGGATTAGGGTAAATATTAATTTTAGAAGCACCACCAACAATTGCCACATTGCCTGGACTGCAACCGGCTATGGAAATTGCCTTATCCAGTACTTCATCTTTTTTGCTCATTATACCTGCTTTAGTAGGATAAACAACAGAATCAGGAACAATACCTATACGCTGGGTACTATCGCCATTGGGCCAAAAAACACCAAGATTAGTCATGCCTGCATGAATATCCTGGGCCATCCTCCAATAAGTTATATTCCCATCTGCACCAGATGTCTGGCTACCTACTTTAACCACATTTGGCATAGCGGAGAGTATCATACACGAATACTCAGCATGGCTTAAAGTCTGTTCATTCATTAATATTATCACCTTGCCATTGTATGGGTCAGGATTGCCATTCATACCCAAATTTTCATAGTCCCAGATAAATGACCCGGGATAGGTTACGGATGGCATTGTCAACTTGGCAAAGATGGTATTATAAGGATACATTAGGTTCGCTATTGCCCAGGCAGTGCCATTGGGGTAATTGCGTAAATCGAAAATAATGGCATGTTTGGTTTTCAATTCAGAATACATTTGGTTTACCTCGGTACTCACTAAATTGCCCATATTCACATAACCTACATTACAATCAAGGGAGGTCCAATGAATGGTATTCAGAGAATCAGCAGGATAAATATAAGAACCATAATTATTGTATTTATAGGCTATACAACTTGTTGTAACTAGTAGATTTGTCCCAATACTATTCTGTACTACAAGCGTAAGTGATGTACCCAGGGTATTGCGACTGAGTAAATACTCACTCATTGTGCGGTGAAAAACGGCACTATTGCCCGCTGAAATTAAAGGCCGAAGGCTATCCTCCTACTGTGGAATCGTAAACCCATCAACTGAAATAATAGCATCACCAACAGCTACTCCCGATACAGATGATTTAAGGACAACATACTGCCCCTGGATGTAAGAGAGCCTTATGGGTGGCTGAAAATAGCCAAGTGGGGCATAGTAATTATTGCTCCAGGTGAGTCCCTCTGTATGATCATCGCAAAGATTGGATGCTATTAAATCAATGAGATGAAATAAATTTGGCGCAGAAGCCACCGTATCCACCTGTGCGGCATAGTGCATTAAAGTGGTATCCCATGGTGAGTCCAATACATAGTTATAGGGATAAAAGTAGTTGACAATATTCCAGTATTTCATAAACATTAGCTGCCTATGATTGTCATCGGGATAGGTGGAAGTTGTATAAGTATTGAGTTCAAGGCTGTCGTGTGGAAATACCAGCCATCCCCTATAACCATTTGTATATGAATTATTCATCACCCAACACTCATTATGTGGCCTGAAGTTATTCTTTATGGTATCGAGGATAGTTTGCACCTCAACCCGTAGTGCTGGGGAGGAAATCCAGTTAAAGTTGAGATTCCTTTTCAGCTCTGCATCAGTGATGGTTGGCATAGTTGTAGTGGCCAGTGCCATGGGGCCTGCTGCCACAAGCATAGTATCTAGTGCATCATTAAAAGCACTGTCAGTTGCGGCGCTTCTAACCATAGGTAAAACATGCAGGAGTACACTGTCCCAATTAACCCCACAGGTGGACACATTAGAGTGGTAGTATTTAGCAAAGCCCCAGACTCTGGTGGTGTAATACAATTTCTGTTGCAAGGTAGGCACCTGTGCTTCTGCGGTATTTATAAATAGTACAGCAAGAATAAAGAATAAAATTTTGCGCATAATTTTTCATTTTTAAAAGGTGTAAACCATAACAATGCCAACCTGCACACTTATCTCTAATCTCACATAAAAATAATAAAATCCAGGCTCCCAGAAACAGAGAGTACAGACATCTATGTATAGACGTATTTTCAGGGTATTATCTTGGGTATTTCAAAAAATATTTTTGCTAATCCATATCATAAACGGGCAATTTTCTTTTCCTTACTTTCGTGTACATATAAAATGGCAATACAATGGACAAAGCACACCACGAAGCACACTTTCAAAGTTCAGACCTGGTAACTGATATTGTGATAGGCATGAGCGACGGGCTTACTGTGCCTTTCGCATTGGCTGCAGGGCTTAGTGGGGTGCATGATATTGGTACCGCCACTGTTATTACAGCAGGTTTTGCCGAAATAGTAGCAGGCAGTATAGCGATGGGCCTGGGTGGCTACCTTGCTGGTAAAACCGAGATTGACCATTATAATTCGGAACTAAAGCGGGAGGAGTATGAGGTGGAACATATGCCCGAACGTGAAAAGGAAGAGGTAAGGGTAATCTTTGCCGAAATGGGCATGAGTGAGTCTACACAAAAACTAATAGTTGAGGAAATGTCGCAAGACAAGGCCAAATGGATTGACTTTATGATGCGCTACGAGCTGGGCCTTGAAAAACCCGATGCCCGTCGTGCTGCCAAAAGCGCCATGAACATCGGCTTCTCTTATATTGTAGGTGGACTGGTGCCACTCACCCCCTATTTCTTTGCAAAATCTCCTGCCGAAGGTCTTAGATATTCAGCCATCATTACTGTTATCTGCTTGTTTGTGTTCGGGTATTTCAAAGCAAAGGTTACAGGGCAAAATAAATTGGGCGGGGCTTTGAAGGTTATGTTTATAGGTTCGGTAGCAGCAGCGGCAGCCTATTTTATTGCCGGGTTATTGAATCATGGGTAAGGGTTTGAATCGGAACTTCCAGAATTAAAGAATTTTCAGAATTTGGGGCGAAAAATGGCGAATCACCATCATTGTCAGTAGCCACGTTCTTTAGGCCGGGGAACAAAAAACCAAGAAATAGGCTTTAGCCGAAACTAACTAATGATGGTTTCCGTATAGCCTAGTTTGGGCTAAAGGCCATTTTTTGTTATCATCTACCCCCGCCATAAAGGGCAGGGCTACTGTGGACGTGCGTGAATAGCTAGCAGAACCAAAATTTATCTAAAAATAATACCATCTTATCCCAAATGCAATTATATTGCACCCCTCATTTGTCATAATTATGAATATTCCTGTAGTAGACTTAGCCGATTTCCTGAATGGAGATGCAGCCACCAAGCAAACTTTTGTAAACACCCTGGGTAAGGCTTATGAAGACGTAGGCTTTGTAGCCGTGAAAAACCATGGTATACCAGAGTCGCTCATTGATGATTTATATAATTATGTAGAGGGCTTTTTTGCAATGCCTATTGCAGAAAGGGCTAAGTACGAAATACCAGGACTTGCTGGTCAGCGTGGCTATACCTCTTTCGGCAAGGAGCATGCCAAAGGTTTTGAGGCTGCCGACCTTAAGGAGTTTTTCCAGTTCGGCCAGGAAGTTGAGGATGGTGACCCGATAAAATCGGAATATCCTGAAAATGTGGTGGTAAATGAAATACCCGAATTCACCCCTACCCTTCACAAAGCTTATAAGGCTTTCGAAACTTCGGGCACTGCTATGCTACAGGCAATAGCCTTGTTTTTAAACCTTGATGAGCATTTCTTTGACAGTCAGGTTCATAATGGCAATTCTATTTTAAGGGCAATATATTACCCACCCATCACCCAAGAGCCAAAATCGGCTATACGTGCCGAGCAGCATGAGGATATCAACCTCATCACCCTGCTGGTAGGTGCCTCGGCTGATGGTTTGCAAATTTTGAATTTAAATAACGAATGGGTACCTGTTACTTCATTACCAGGTATGATTGTGGTGAATGTGGGTGATATGTTGCAACGCCTCACGAATAACCGCCTGAAATCTACCACCCACCGTGTGGTGAACCCTCCAAAGGAACAATGGGGCAGCCCTCGTTTCTCAATACCATTTTTCATGCACCCGAGAACAAATATGAGCCTTGCCTGCCTGGATAGCTGTATTGATGAAGCTCACCCTAAAGCATATGAAGACTATACCGCTGGTCAATACCTTGAGGAGCGCCTGCGTGAAATAGGCCTGCTGAAATAATTTAATTACAAGTACCTGATGCCATTGGCATCACAATAGTTTAGACCATGGCATACCTAACAGAAATTGATGCTAGGCACCTGATGGAAGAAGCCAGGCTTGCCAGCGAGAATACCTACTCCCCCTACTCCAAATTCCCGGTAGGGGCGGCAGTATTGACCCGCAATGGCAATATTACCAGGGGCTGCAATGTAGAAAATGCATCTTATGGATTGACCATCTGTGCCGAAAGGATTGCCATAGGTAATACGCTATCAATGGGCATAAAAGATATTGTAGCCATTGCGGTATATACCCCCGTAGGCCCAGTGCCTCCATGTGGGGCTTGCCGTCAGTTTATCTATGAATTCGGCCCTGATATTGTCGTGGTTTTCAACCACGGTGAAGAAATGCTGCAAAAAACCATTTCCGAGTTATTGCCTTTTGCATTTAGTTTTTAAGTTATGTAGTATATGCAACAAAAGTCTTAACCAAAGTCAAATTACCGATTATTTCTTATAGGCATATGCACTATTAGTTGCTAAATAGTCGCATAAATATTCAAACTGCCTTATATCCATCACGATATAAGGCAAAATTACTATGCCCTTAAAAGTATCTTTTTACCTGGCCAAGTACATCGGGTACCTAAGTTTACACTACGATGTATATTATTGTTAATCAAGACCATATTAAAGGCCTGAACCAATAACCGACTTCTTGCCCAGCGTGGATGGAAAATAATTCAAATTCAAATCGGAATACTTATTTATACTTTACACTATTAAAGTAGGTAATTTACTCAAAGCCAATTCCTTCACTTTATTTCTTGACAAATGTCAAGTGATGCTCTATTCATTAAGTCTACTTTGCACCATCAGAATTCTCTGATAATTAAATCAACTTATTTTTATGAACAAATACTTTTTACTAATTGCGGTAACCGTTTTTTGTTTGTTTAACGCGCAAAGTGCTTTTGGGCAGATAATAACTACTGTAGCCGGTAACGGTTCAGCAGGATTTAGCGGGGATGGAGGCAATGCAACAGTTGCAGAATTAAATAACCCAGCCGGAGTTACAGTAGACGCAGTAGGAAATATTTATATTGCAGATTATTATAACAATAGAATAAGAAAAATAACACCCTCTGGGATTATAAGTACCATAGCCGGTAATGGTACAGCAGGATTTGGCGGGGATGGTGGCAGTGCAACAGCGGCAGAATTAAGAACCCCAAGCGGAGTCACGATGGACGCAATAGGAAATATTTATATTGCAGATTATCCCAATAATATAATAAGAAGAGTAACACCGGCAGGCATTATAAGTACAATAGCTGGTAATGGTACACCAGGATTTAGCGGGGATGGTGGCAATGCAACAAATGCTGAATTAGATGGACCGTATGGAGTTGTAGTGGACGCAATAGGAAATATATATTTTACAGAAGACTGGAATGACATAATAAGAAAAGTAACGCCGGTAGGCATTATAAGTACAATAGCTGCAGGATTATCTTACCCAAAAGGCATTGCACTGGATGCAACAGGAAATATTTATATCGCAGATGATGGCAATAATAGAATAAGAAAAGTAACACTGGCAGGCATTATAAGTACCATAGCCGGTAATGATACAGCAGGATTTAGTGGGGATGGAGGCAATGCAACAAATGCGGAATTAAATAGCCCACGTGGTGTTGCCGTGGACGCAATAGGAAATATTTATATTTCAGACGATGGTAATCATAGGATAAGAAAAGTAACACCGGCAGGCAATATAAATACCTTAGCAGGTATTGGTACAGCAGGCTTTAGCGGGGATGGTGGCAATGCAACTATGGCAGAATTATATAATCCACGTGGTGTTGCAGTGGACGCTACAGGTAATATTTATATTGCAGATTGGGATAATAATAGAATAAGAAAAGTAACACCAGGTGGTTTAAATGTTACCATGCTCCCACAATCCTCATCGTTCACCCTTTTTCAAACTTCAAATTCTACGCTAACCTTATCGTCTACCGCAACACCCACCACCGATATAAACATTACTATTACTGACCTTACCGGGCGGGCTATAGTGCATGATGTTTGGCTAATGGGTAATGATAGCAAACAAATTCATGATAATTGTAGCTTGGCTAAGGGTATGTACCTGGTGAGGCTTACAGGGCAGAATACTTATACTGTTTTGAAATGGGTTAAAGAATAGGATACTTATCTTTACCATAAGACCAAGGCAACGTATTTAATCTTATAAATGAGGTACACTTTATTTCTTGACAAATGTCAAGTGATGCTCTATTCATTAAGTCTACTTTGCACCATCAGAATTCTCTGATAATTCTAAAAACACATAAAAATGAAAAAATCGACAGTTGCACTGGTTTGCTTTTCCTTATCAGTTATAGTATTAAATTCCTGTACAAAGTCAGGCTCTTCAAATGACAGCTCCAATTTTATTGGCAAATGGGTCGGGCCAGGAACTAGTACTGTAAATGGTGTCGTCCAGTCATCAAAATCTGATACTTTAGTTTTCGTTGCCGGTAGTGATGGAAATCATGTAAACATACAACCTGGTGGCACCGGTTCATGTTCAGGAGGTACAATATTGTCATTTGTAATAAACGCTAGTGCACTACGTCTCCCGTCTACTGCAGTTACAGATGGATGTGGGCAGAAATATACTATGGCAGGTACAGGCAATTTAAACGGCGGTACATTAGCAATGAATTTTCAGGAAACAATTATAGATACTGTGCATGGTGGCAGTTCAAAAGGAACAGATACAGTAATAAAACTCAGTGCACAAATAGTTTTAACACTTACCAAAAAATAGCTGAACCCATTAAACAAAGATCTCTTTCAATTAATTTTTTCCTCTTTTTCATTTATTTAAATCCAATAAAGTATATGAGTAAAATTATTTTTGTAATGAAAAACAAAATTTCAGTTTTTATCGCTATCCTTACCATTACGGCATTGGGTAAGTCATTTGGTGCATATCGCGTTGAGCAGTTATCCTTGAATCAAAATTCATTAGCATGCAGCAATATGGCAATGATTTCCTCTACGGAAAAGTATAAGATAGCAACCCAAGTATTCCATTTTTCTGATTTTCAGAAGACCGGCTTTAAGCAACATGCCATGAATAATTTCAAAAACAACAATTCTGTTGTTTTTGGGAAGACTGACATTAGTCAAAATGTTATGAATGGCTTTTCTTGGAGAAACCAGCAAAGTAACGGGGGATCCACGCTTACTACCGGCCTGGGCTTAATGGGAGCCAGCGTGGCATGCATTTTGGCCGGCTTAGTTATGGGAGTTAGCGGTAGGAATCCTGGGACTCTAGGAGCAGGTCTTTTCGTGGTGGGGTTTCTCCTGATTTTGCCTGGGTTGATAGTAACAATCATTGGCTTAGTTACAAACAATTAGCGCAGGTATCAAAGAGTCTTGCTAATGCTGTTGCAATTCTAATTGTTTACCGATGTTATGCACAGCATATAAACCGGCATTAGTTCTAACTTCTGCCGGTTTTTTCATTTAAATGGAGGTGAAAAGATAAGGCCAGTTGTTGATACCGATTTAGCCCCGTGCCTTTAAAACTACCTAGTCCCTTTCTTAGCCCCGCGCCATCACAGCCAATTCTGAACGCTATCTGGAAAATCTTTCCTGTATTTGACTTATTTATATCCTATCTATGTATCCATTTAATACGGTGTACAGATAGATTAGCGATATTACAAACCCAAGGAAGATTATTTACTCAAAGCCAATCCCTTCACTTTATTTCTTGACAAATGTCAAGTGATGCTCTATTCATTAAGTCTACTTTGCACCATCGGAATTCTCTGATAATTCTAAAAACAAATAAAATTGAAAAAAGGATTACTTATTTCGTTTATGGTGCTATTATGTACTGTAGCAATAGCTCAGCAGAATGGCTTAAACAATTGCAATGCATTGAAGCTTAGTCTCTTACAAAAACAAGGAGGTAGGACATCCTCAACCTTGGCTTCAAGATTAATTGCAGGGGTATTCTCGATCTACAACGGAACAAGTTATGCCCCTGTTGATTCTTCGACTCTTTACTACACCGTAAGGCCAGTTGGTTATGACACATCTGGTTTAAGTTGGCAAGATCGAGGTACTGGGTATTTTTTATGGGCTAAGTCCTTCTACACATATGATTTTAACAATAATTGCACTAGTCTTTTACAACAAAACACTGACATGATAAGCACTTTTGTTAACTTTTATCATGAACTGAACACTTACGATGCATTTCATAACCAACTTACTAATATTAGACAGTATTGGTAT
>CANGSR010000078.1 GCA_947456055.1 Chitinophagaceae bacterium | reverse complement strand
GGATTTGCCACATGCCACATATATTCACTACCCGAAGAGTGAGGTAAACTAGGTTGCCTCTTTCCATTACTTACCACCATAGCATTACTGGTGGATCTAATATTGATATTCATGCCACTATCTGGTTCATCCCATTGGGCATCTTTACAAGGCCACCACACACTAGCGCCCATTCCCTGGCAGGATACTGATGCCCAGAGATTACCCAGGCTATCATGGGTCCAGGTAAAACCGCCATCCCATGGTGGGCGAACCGCCTCATGCGGAGCACCTTCATAAGCTATGAATATCACATGCGTGCTGCCTACCTTCCATTTATGAAAATCACCTTTTATCCACCATACATTCCCTTCTTTAGCAGACTTGAGCATTATCATCTCCCAATTCTTTACATCATTTTTAGGTGTATTGTTGTCTCCGGCAGTGCTGGCTTCTTTGATGATTAATGGCTCCTGAAGGTCAATCTGGAAACTATCAACCGGAGTACTAATAACCTTAAAAGTAATGGTATTGTGGCCCTTAATTTTTCTTGTGGCAGTATCAATATTGATATCCAGGTCGTACTTCTGCACATCCCACCACGCCCTGCCACGGCCATTACTGCCCCTTAGAGAATCAGCATGATTAAATGCCCTGGCGCTACCTGAGCTAATAACAATGAAGAAAAGCGCTAATAATAATCGATGAGTTCGGAACATGGAATAAAAATAGATTTCAAAGGTAATGATTGTGTGATTCTCTAAGGAACGATGATTCAATTCAATTTTAAACCTTAAAAAAAGCCTAAATACCCTCCTTCAGGATTTGCTATTCAACCATTGCACAATTATTACTACTTTTGAGGCTACATGAAGCATTTGCCAAACCTGCTGACACTGGGTAATTTATTTTGTGGTTGTATAGCTATAGTATATATCCTTACTGCACAGCCATATACCAGCATGTCCCTGGCCGATGGAACCGGCTTGCCTACCTGGCGTTGGGTCTACGGTGCTGAGCAAATGTACCTGGGTAGCATCTTCATAGCCATAGCAGCAATCTTCGACTTGTTTGATGGACTTGCTGCAAGGGCATTGAGGATATTTTCACCAATAGGCAAAGACCTCGATTCATTGGCTGATTTGGTTTCTTTTGGGGTTGCACCATCTTGTATTCTCTTCAAATTGCTTTGGGATGCGTCAATGCAGGAGAAAAATGCCATGGATATAGATATGATTGGCATGATACCGGCTTTTGTATTGGCTTGTTTTGCCGCACTCCGTTTGGCCAAATTCAATATTACATCTACCCAGCAAAAAAGCTATTTCATTGGTATGCCATCGCCCGCAGCGGGTATGTTTGTGGCATCGTTTCCATTAATACTTTGGACTAATCCTTACAACCTGATTGCATCATTTGAACACAATGGCTTTGCACCTACATGGGTGGTCAATCTTTGTCAGTTCACTGCAAGGACACAGCATATGCTGACCAATGTGCTGGAAAATAAATGGACCATCTACCTGATAATAGGTTTATTATCGTGGTTAATGAACTCTAAAGTGAAGTTTATCAAATTGATGCCTACCCGCTGGGCTTTAAAATACACCTGGCCCCAGTTAATCATTGTTTTGGCAAGCTTGGTGGCATTGCCTTTTTTCCAGGTGATTGCATTTCCTATAATATTTGTACTCTACGTAATATTGTCAATCATTTATAAGCAACCAGAACCTGACAATATTGTAACCGCTTAATCAATATTTCTAAAAATACTCGTGATGAAATTTACAGCACACATCAATATAATGCCGCTTAAGGAATTGCTTGACCCACAGGGTAAGGCAGTAAGTAATAGCCTGCACAATCTGGGCCTAACCAATGTTACCAATGTGCGCATTGGCAAACACATATGCCTGAGCATGGAAGCCAAAGATGCGGAAGAAGCCGAGAAAATGACCACCGAAGCCTGCAAGAAATTATTGGCCAACCAGGTTATGGAGTCATTCAAGTTTACCCTTAAGGAGGAGTAGTTGTTTGGTTCCTTATTGGGATTATTCAATATTAAGAGGATAAGCTATCCTAACACCTTTGGTATCCTAACTTACTATTCCCCGCAGGCTTTTTAATTTTGACTTTTTAATTTTTAATTTTGCTACACCTCATACCATCACCAATAGGCAATCTCGGGGATATCACCTACCGGGCGGTAGAGGTTATGAAGTCGGCAGAGGTAATACTTTGTGAGGATACCCGGACAAGTTCGGTATTATTGAGGCATTATAATATCCAAAAACCGCTGACCCCCTACCACCAGCACAATGAACACAAAGTAGTGCCTCATCTCATTGACCAGTTGCAGGCGGGTAAGGTTTTTGCATTAATAACAGATGCCGGCACACCTGGTATTTCAGATCCTGGTTTTCTACTGGTTAGGGAATGTATGAAAAATGGCATCAGGGTTGAGTGCCTGCCCGGTGCCACAGCTTTTGTACCTGCACTGGTGCAAAGTGGTATTCCATCAAACAGGTTTTGCTTCGAAGGTTTTCTACCCCTGAAAAAGGGCAGGCAAACCATGTTCAAAATACTGGCCCAGGAAGAGCGCACCATTATACTCTACGAATCGCCCCACAGATTAGTAAAAACCCTTAACGAATTAGGCACCTGGCTAGGCACCGAAAGGCAGGCTGCAGTGTGCAGGGAGCTTACCAAAATGTTTGAGGAAACTAATAAGAATACACTAGCTAACCTGGCAGCACATTATACCGCCCACCCTCCCAAGGGTGAAATAGTTATTGTAATAGAAGGTGCGCAACCTGTGAAAGGTTCCAAGAGATTCCAACAGGAAGAAGAACAGGAAGATGGTGAAGATGAATAGTTTTTTTCTGAATACTAAATCTTGTTTGTTGATTATATGATTTTTGTATTTTTGATACAAAAACAATGATTTATGGGCAAGAAACTGGAACGTGTAGATGAATATATTGCTAAGGCGGCACCATTTGCACAACCTATCCTCACACATATACGTGAACTAATCCACCAAGCCTGCCCTGATGTGGAAGAAGCATGGAAATGGAGTTTCCCCAATTTTGTTTATAAGGGTGCAGTAATGTGCAATATTGCCGGGTTCAAAGAGCATTGCTCTTTTGGTTTTTGGAAGGCATCTATCATGCCCGACCCCGATAATATTCTCAGTACGGATAATAGGGCAGGGATGGGCCATATGGGCAAACTCACCAGCCTTAGCGACCTGCCTAGTGATGAAATAATGATAAAATACATTCAGGAAGCCATGAAGCTGACTGATGAGGGTAAAAAAGTAGCCCCAAGGGCAAAGGCAACCGAAGCCCAAAAGAAGGAAATGGTAATACCCGATTATCTTATAACTGAATTGAACAAAAGCCCCAAAGCACAGGAAGTGTTCACTGCTTTCAGCTACTCCCATAAAAAGGAATATGTAGAATGGCTGGAAGAAGCCAAAACCGTAGCCACCAGAAATAAACGCCTGACCCAGGCAATAGAATGGATAAGCGAAGGTAAAAGCCGTAACTGGAAATATGCTAATTGTTAGACTTAATCAATAATTGTCGTATTGATATTTTTTTTGCAAGCATACACACCTTATCAGGAAATGGCTATCTACTAAGTACTAACTACTACCTACTAATCAAAAAAGACTAATAAAACTTCGTCAAATACGGATACCTTTCTTCATAGAGTTTCTTAACCCTTGCCAAAATCTTATTCCTCAACCCATCCATATTCCTGCGCTCAATAGCAGAGATGAAGATGGCCGAGTCATTGGTAAGCTCCTGCCAGCGGGTTTCTAATTGGGTAAGCATATCGTTTTTCACCTCATCCTCAAGCCATGGGTCGAAAACACTCGCTTCATACAAATCCATCTTGTTGAAAATGGTAATTACAGGCTTGTCAAATGCCTTGATATCCTGCAGGGTCTTATTAACTACACCCATCTGATCCTCGTAACCAACATGAGAAATATCAACCACATGCAGTAGACAATCGGCCTCACGCACCTCATCGAGTGTACTTTTAAAACTTTCCACAAGGTGGTGGGGCAGTTTGCGTATAAAACCCACCGTATCACTTAGTAAAAATGGGGTTTGCTCATACACCACCTTACGGGTAGTGGTATCCAACGTAGCGAATAATTTGTTTTCAGCAAATACATCCGATTTGCTGAGGATATTCATTATGGTACTCTTACCCACATTGGTATAACCTACCAAGGCCACCCTTATATAGGTGCCACGCTCTTTGCGTTGGGTCTCTGCTTGCTTGTCTATTTCGCCCAGGCGCTTGCGCAGCAGGGCTATTTTGTCTTTTACAATACGGCGGTCAGTTTCAATTTCCGTTTCACCCGGCCCCCTGCTACCTATACCGCCCCCTTGCCTTTCCAGGTGTTTCCACATCCCTTTCAGCCTTGGTAGCAGGTATTGGTATTGAGCCAGTTCCACCTGCACCTTGGCGGATGCAGTCTTAGCCCTTGCCGCAAATATATCCAGGATAAGATCACTCCTGTCAATGGTTCTTACACCGGTCTCCTCGGTAATATTACCTATCTGTGAACCGGTCAATTCATCGTCAAATATCAATACAGTAACACCCTTTGCAGCACAATATTGTTTTATTTCTTCCAGTTTACCCTTGCCCACAAAAGTCTTACTATCGGGGCGGGGCAATTTTTGCATGAAGGTTTTCACCGTTACAGCACCTGCGGTTTCTGCAAGAAACGCTAGTTCTATAAGGTACTCCTTCATTTGTGTTTCGGTCTGCTCCTTATGCACCAGTCCTACCAACACAGCCTTCTCTTCGTTCTTAATTTTATTATTTGGGTCTAGCACGATACTTATTTAAACTTCTTATTTCTTATTTGCAGCTTACTTTTAAGGTAAGCCTTTCACACTTTATTACATCAACCTTTCCTGCTCCCTAAGCCATCTTTCCGGTATCTGGTCCTGACTAGCTTCCAGGTAGTCGTTATAACTACAGGGCACATAGGTAAGGTCGGGCAGGCGCATCCACCAGCGGTTGGTACGCTTGCTTTTCAGGAACACAGCATCATTTTCGGTAAAGGCTACATTAAACACCATAAACTCTTCACGCTCCGTAAGCTTGGCTTCGGTCTTGCGAACCAGATATCCATCTACAAAATACCATATCATTTGCGAAATGAGCTTTGCTGTCATGTTATGGGTATCGTTCAGGTCATTATAACCGTAAATACCAAAAGAACTTAAGTTATTACTCATACCGGCATAGCGGGTAAGGAGGCAAGCTTCCTCGCCATTCAGCCCATTGGGACTGCCATTAATATTAGCCGGGGCATCAGAATACCTTACTGCATTCATGTCAAAACTAAACAGATTGCTGGTCCTCAGCACTGGTTCTATATCCTCTATTCGTTCACGCACCTTGCCCAGTCTGTAAAAGTCAAATCTTAGTTTATCCAATGTTTCCACCATATGTGGGTGGGCATAATAACTCTGGAATGCCAGATGGCTATAATGAGATAAGAAATTAGGTGTCTCAGTAAGCATCTCCATCAGGAAGCTACCCGAATTGGTTTCTTCAGCCTCATCGAGGTCTATAAGCATATCGGCTACTGTAGCCACTATCATCTGACCAGCTTTCTTAAATACATCATACTGCTGCAAAGTAAGGTCGTGCGAACCACCTATTACCAAGGCAATCTTTCCTGCGCTATGTATTTCCTGGAGCACAGCTAAAAGAGCAGCACGGGTATCGCCTACCCTAGCACCCTGCCTTATGTTACCTGCATCGGCAATTACCACATTGCTGTGCCAGTAAAACAATTTATACAATTGCTCTCGCACCACATCGGCACTATTGCTATATGCCATTGAGGCATCTGCACCTCGCCACTCTCCACATCCTACTATTACTATTTCGGCATCTTCCCAGTCGAATGAATTTCCGGTAGCACATCTAATATTGGCACCCAGTTGCATAGGTTGGTAAGTGCCCGGTTGGGTAGTTTCAATAAAGTGGGTTGGTTCAAAAAATGCGCTTAAATCGAGCATGCTGGTTTAAATTCAAAAGTTAAAAGTCAAAAGTTAAAACACTGTTTTTGCAAATTCAAAAGTTAAAATTCAAAAGTCAAAAAGTCCTTTTGGGGCAAAATCAAATCAAAAAAAGACCTTTTGTTTCAAATAGAAAGCCAATTTCCAAAAGCCAAAAGTAAATACGTTTGGCACGAATGCCAAAAGTAAAACTTAGGACCATTGATTATATAAAGGTACAATCAACTTTATTTGATTGTCTGCATTTAGCTATATAAAAGTAGGTAATTGGGGGCGATAATACACTGATAACAAAAAGCTGAACAAAGAAAACAAGCCTAATAATCTTGAAAGAGCAATTCCCCCTTTGTGCAAGAGCCTTGTGCGGCAGGGAAGGGGGTTAGGGGCAATGTAATTTACTACTTGAAAAATTAGAAAGTAATACATAATTATTTCAGAGTTTAAAAGCCCGCCGCTGCATGCGCAATCTCAGGGTACCGATGGCTATCGGTAGGCATCGAAACGAATGAGCTATAAAACCCTTATAAAATGTTTAAAGTAATCCCTAAAATATACCCTTATACCTTCATCTTAATTACCACCTTCTTAATAAACTCCTTACCATTTATTTCAAGGCAGGGCATGTGCAAATCGGTAGGATAGAACAACATAAAGGTACCGGTCTCGAGTTTAGAGAAAAAAGTAGGCTCGTCTGAATAGAGCATAAAATCCTTTTCCTCGTCATATTCTTTGGTTACGGTATGGTCTTTCAGTAATGCATGGCCTACCAGTTCGGTACCCTTCACCATGTAATGTATGTCGATATATTTTTTGTGCGACTCCATTACCTCATTCTCAGGGTCCAGGGTTTCGTATATCTGAACTATGGCAAATAAGTTATCCCCATCAATAGAATACTGACCGGGAGCCAGGTTGGCAAGGTCGGTGTTTTGCAGATAATGGAAAGCTGCTGGTGCTAATTGGTGAATTGGAAAATAATTGGCGGCATTTTCCAAACGGTCTATTATCATACTTATATTTTATGGCGGTACTAAATTATACAATCATATCGTATTATTTCAACAGTTTAGGTGCAATGACAAATCAATAACTTTTTAGGCTCGTTTGTTAATGGAATAATTGGGAAAAAGGGACATCCTTATCCTAAATAGCACTCACCCATTGCGTGCCATTGTTGGTGTTTTCACCAACAATCCTTTCGTTTAGCGAATATGCTTAGTACACTACAACAAACGAAATTCCTAACCTCGACTGTTGTTGGTGAAAACACCAACAACGGCATTCAGGGAATCTAAATTATGATAGAATAATTTATCCATGCGTGCCATTGTTGGTGTTTTCACCAACAATCCTTTCGTTTAGCAAATTCGCTTAGCAAAACTTATTATGCGAAACGGCTAACCTCGACTGTTGTTGGTGAAAACACCAACAACGGCTTTCAAGGAATCTAAATCATGATAGAATAATTTATCCATGCGTGCCATTGTTGGTGTTTTCACCAATAATCCTTTCGTTTAGCAAATTCGCTTAGCAAAACTTATTATGCGAAACGGCTAACCTCGACTGTTGTTGGTGAAAACACCAACAACGGCTTTCAAGGAATCTAAAACATGATAGAATAATTTATCCATGCGTGCCATTGTTGGTGTTTTCACCAACAATCCTTTCGTTTAGCAAATTCGCTTAGCAAAACCTACCTTGCGATATGGCTAACCTCGACAGTTGTTGGTGAAAACACCAACAATGGCTGTCGGATAATATTTAGCCCATATAATTTCTTACATAAAACATGATGTGAGCATTTCAAAAGGGTCAATACCTTTTGAATAAAATGAGGCACTTGAATACCTATATTCATCAGCATAAGTGCACAATCCTGCTTTTACAGGATTTTGATGAATATATTCAATCTTTTGAATTATAATTCCCTCATCCCATATATTGACAGTTAATGGATTTCGTTCCCAAATCTGATATTTCCTATCTTTAGAGCCTACATAGTATTCATTTAACAAATCAGGTTGGGTAATCTTCAAATCCATTATTATCATTTGGGCAGTAAATTTTAGAAAATCACGTTGCACATCTTCTCTTTTAAATGGCAAATTTACATGCCACAGCAAGTGCATATGATTATTCATTATTGCAAAAGCAAATAATTGTATTTTTTGTTTTTCAACCAAATAACGAAGACTCCCAACAATCAAATCCTTGTATTTATCATTTAGGAGAAGAAATTTCCATTCCAAGATTGTTGCAGTAAAGAAATCTATCTCGTACTTGTATAGTCCCATAGTAGCTATTTCTGCAATAATACATAAATATCAGAATAGTTAAATTGTCCCACTTAAAACTCGTGTCATTTAAATGATTCCTACAAACCACATTACCTCGAAAGTTGTTGGTGAAAACAACAACAACGGCGTTCGGGAAAAATAAATACTAACAGAATAATTTATTCATACTTGCCATTCGCCATTGTTGGTGTTTTCACCAACAATCCTTTCGTTTAGCGAATTTGTTTAGTAAAACTTACCATGCGAAACGGCTAACCTCGACAGTTGTTGGTGAAAACACCAACAACCGCGTTCCGGGAAATTAAACCCTGACAGAATAATTTATTCATACGTGCCATTGTTGGTGTTTTCACCAACAATCCTTTCGTTTAGCAAATTCGCTTAGCAAAACCTACCTTGTGATATGACTAACCTCGAAAGTTGTTAGTGAAAACACCAACAACGGCGTTCGGAATGGAATTATTAATAAAGCACGGGTATGTGTGCAAAAGATAGCACTCACCTTCTACTGCTCCCTTAATAATGGATTCTGCAAAAAATCTTTATCGGTAAGGGTTTCCAGAAAAGCGATAATGTCTTTTTTATCCTGGTCGCTTAGTGCCATGCCTTGCTTAAATTCTTTTGCCAATGTGGGGCTTTGCACTATGCTTTTGGTATAATGGTCTAATACCTGCCTGATACTCCTGAACCTGCCATCGTGCATATAAGGGTAGGTCATAGCCACATTGCGCAGGGAGGGCACTTTAAATTTCAGTGAATCAGCCGGGTCGCCTGTTATGGTCATACGTCCATAATCTTTAAGGTCGGGTTCTATGGGCAGGCCGGTATTCTGGTAGGTATAATTGGTAAACAGGGGCTCCGGGTGGCAGGTGCTGCATTTCTCCCTTACGATGCTTAGCCCACGCAATTCCTGTTCAGTCATATCACCACCCGCTTCCTTCCTCATATACTTATCATACCTTGAATTATAAGACTGGAACTTTACCGTGAACTGCGCCAAAGCCTTTAGCACCCTTTGCCCGGTAATGGTACTATCGCCAAATGCAGTATAAAATTGGGTGCGGTAGGTATGGGATGTATCCAGGTGTTTGACCACATTTTCCAGGGTATTATCCATTTCGGCCTTATTGGTAATGGGCCCCAGGGGCTGCAGCTCCAGATTATTAATACCCCCATCCCACATAAATGAAGTATTCCATGCCAGGTTGAATAGGGATAATGAATTCCGCTTCCCCTTCCTGCCCTCTATGCCATGACTCAGGCCATGGTCTATATGGGTAAATGCGCTCCACTGGGTATGGCAGCTAGCGCAAGAAATAGTCCCATCCCTGGATAGGATAGGGTCGTAAAACAATTTCCTGCCCAATTTGAAACCTGACTCTGTTATAGGGTTGTTTTTCAAATTATAAACCGGTTTAGGCCATCCCTTTGGCCTCACCAACCCAATTCCCTCATTTTTCTTCCTGAATGAAAAAGCAGGCCACAAAAAAAGCAGGCCTATAGCCACCAATAAAATATTTTTCAATGGAAATTTACTCACCTGCCTCCTGTTTGTGGATAGGTGAAGTTAAGCGGGAAATTTTAGAAAGCAAAGCGGATGACCTAATTTCAGTTTTGCCTTTTATATTATAGTGCAACATGTTTACCTTTCAAAGAAGGTACATATTATTCGCAATCTAGATTTTGTTGATAAAACCCCCTAAATTTATTCTCCAAAATCCACCCAATGAAACATTTCATTCTCTTCCTATCCTACTTAATCATCAGCCTAACTACCCAGGCACAAATAGTGACCTACAAGGGAGTGGTAGTTGATAGCTATAGGGTAATTATTCCAAATGTATTTATCAAAAACCTCTCGGGTACCTATGCAGTTAGTTGCGATAGTAATGGCTTCTTCTCTATTACCCTGAATAAGGACAGCATACAAACACTCTACTTTTACCGGCTAGGCTTCGCCAGAAAGGAAGTAAAAACCAATAGCCTTGATAGTTTTAACACTATAATATTGAAGCAGTTAAATGCAGAATTGAATACCGTAAGCGTAACAGCCACCAAACATAAAGAGCATTTAGCTAAAATGGGTAAGAAGCGCAATAGATGCGCTAATAGAGCAATATCAATGTATGGTTATGAAATTGGAGTCTTTTTAGAGGCCAGGCGCAATAATGGTTACCTAAAATATGTGTTTGTTTTTATTGAAGATTATGAATACAGCAATCCTGAGGCTTACTTCAAAATTAATGTTTACGAGGAGGATACTTTACCATTAAAAAGAATTTCAAAAAGCGATTTTATTGCTCATGGCAAAAAAGGTGGAGGTTGGGTAAAGATATATGTGATTAAAGATTATATCCCAATCAATGATGGTGTATATATAGGAGTAGAATTTTTAGGAGATTGGGATGAGGGAATTGCACTGGGCAGAACTCGAAATAAGAAGTTTGACCGTTATACGTATGGTCTCAACCCTGATGGTAGTGTAAATGGTGCTGGTGGTGATAATCATGGTACTTATCCTATGATTGTAGCGGAGTATGCTTATAGTAAATGATGAGAATAGGCCTACCCTCTCTTCAACTTAAACTCTACCCTTCTATTGGCTTCCTGCATTAATTCGGGGCAGGGGTGGTTTTTGCCACAAAAGTTTACAAGGCGGGTGCAACCATAGCCTACTGGGAAGAGGCGGGTGCGGGCTATGCCCTTGTTTACCAGGTATTGCATAGCTGCATTGGCCCTCTTTTTAGAGATTTCCATGTTATATTCCCCGGTAGCCCTTGTGTCGGCATGGCCTTCCACCCATATCTGCTGCTGGGGGTGTTCTTTGAGCCAGCCAGCTATACAGTCCAGCTTTTTGTAATCCTCTTTTTTAATCTCATACCTGTTTCGGTCGAAGTGGGCTATCAGGCCAAAGGAGGGATTATCCTTATCCAAATCGGGTGGCAGTTTTTTCTCATCAGGCAGGTCGAAAATATCTTCTTTTACACTGGTTTTTATGGTAGTATATGTATGTGATGTAACCCTTACAGTATCATGTATTATGATAGGTGGTGCGGGTTTCTCCTCCTTTAGTACCACAGTATTTGCCTTAACAACCACTGGCGGTACCTCTTTTTTTACTACAGTATCTACCTTTACTATTGGTGGTTTTTCTTCCTTTACTGGTGGCTTATAACCCATGGTATAAACCCTGGCAAACAAAGTACTGTCCTCACCCATATTGAAGTAGTAAATATCATCATCACCCATGCCACCGGTGCGGTTGGAGGCAAAATAACCTGTGCGGCCACCTTTGAGCACTACTATACCAAAATCATCAAAAGAAGAATTGATAGGCTGCTTCATTGGTTTGGCTTTTTCCAATATCCCTTTTTTCTTTAAGGCCACACAAATATCCAATCCCCCAAAACCCTGGTAGCCATCGGATGAGAAGTAAAAATTACCCTCTGCATCCTCGTAAGGCGATCGCTCCCTACCAAAAGTGTTTACTTTGGTACCCATATTTATGGGTTTGCCCCAGCCTAGCCTGCTGTGCTGGCAATACCAGATATCTGTCTCGCCATAGCCGCCCTTACGGTTGGATACGAAATAAAGGCGTTGCCCATCACGTGAGATAAATGGGTCGGTTACGGAAAAGGAATCATTATCCAGATAGAAAGGTTCGATATGCTGCCATTGGCCATCTTCCCTGGTGGCCGAATATAATTTTATCTGCTCCACTCCAAGAGTCCATTTTTCCTGGCCCTTGAGGCCACGCTCTACCCTGGCAAAGAACACAGTATCGTAGGTGCCCGAAAAGCATGCCGGCCCATCGTGGTATTTTTGATTGGCGATTTCGGGCATGGGCACTACATCGGTAAATGACGAATCAATGCTGGTTTTTTTGGCATAAAACAGGTTGAAATAGTAGGACCCCGACCGGTAGTCTATCTTATTGTGCTTGTTATTTCCCCTTGATGAGGTAAAAACCACACCATCACGATAGGGCACAGGGGCAAAATCGGCATACTTACTATTGAGGCTGTTTACCGGGCTTACCACCACCGGCAGGTCATACTTGCGGTCTTCCATAGCCAGGTCGCATGCATCACTATAGTATTTAGTGCGCTTATCGGCCGGGGCCATTGCCTTAAATTTATTAAACGCAGCTTTGGCATCATCGTAATTGCCTGATATCCGCAGCAACTGGCCATATTCAAAGTAAAACTCCGGCTCGGCAAACTTCCCTGAATCATTTACCCTATCGTAATTCAGTAGTGCTTTGGTGAAATCATTCATCTTCAGATAGCATTGCCCCAATCTATAATACAGGGCTACTGACGGTTTTTTTTGGGCTTCCTTTTCATATAGCTGGGCCGCACGGTAGTAATCCCAGTTCTCAAAATAGCGGTCGGCTTTTTTGGTTCCTGCAGATGCCACTGTGCAAATCTGGATGGCCAGTAAGAAAAGGAATAATACTCTCATTGTTTCATTTACATTGAACCCCTTTGGGGGTTCTTTAGTTTTTTTATACTTTTTGTCCCCCCGGTTTACACCGAGGGCTGTTGCATTCTTTGAAATTATGTCACCCCTTCGGGGTTTTACGCACTAAAATTGGTCATTTTACTATAATTATGTCATCCCTTCGGGATTTTTCAGCCAGAATTAAACAGAATGAAACAGTCCTGGGGTTTACACCAGGTGCTATTCACATTCAAGCCCTTCGGGTTGGCAATTATAATAAATATCAATATCACCTTGAGATTCCATAAATTCTTTTTTTTGAAGAAATGGTCTCTCATTGTTTTAAAAATATCTTGGGTTCTCCAACCTGGTGAGGTGCCTGCTGACATCCCATCCCAACATTATCTCGTGTGTACCACCATTATATATTGAGCTTTGATTGAGGTAATAATCGTAGGAATAACCAATTCTGTAATTACGCAGGAATTCGAGTTCCAGGATGCCTACTAAAATGTTGTCGGTTCCTGTTATGTTTATCCTTTTACTGCTCCTCAATCCCAGGCCGGCAAAGAATTTATCATGGAAAATAAAACACGCATCCAGCTCACCCACCAATGGGGCCGAAGCCACATACTTAAATTGGGCGGTAGGCCTGAAACTAACCGCATCACTGATTGATTTTACAAAACCAGCAGTGAAATAGTAATTACGGTAATATTTTGCCGAGTGGCTACCAGCTGCATCATTTATCCTGAAATTAGACTGCAACAGATGGGTCATTGATGCACCCAGGAACAGATTTGATTTGTATAGGTAGACCCCAAAATCGGCATCAGGCACCAGGGCCGATGAATTAGTGGTGCTAAAAGCTTTGTCGTACTGGTTATTGATATGAATCTCACTTCCCGAAAGGCTTAAGCCCGCCAAAGAACCCGTAATACCAAAAGATATATGGGTATTAGGATTAACCAATATCCGGTAGGCATAAGTTGCAGAAAGGCCTGTAGTTTTTACGGGGCCAGCTACATCATTATACAATTGCAATCCCAGCCCGGTATTTGTTTTAGGCAAGGCCATATGTACCCCCAGCGATTGGGTAGTAGGCCCACCGTCCATACCCACCCACTGGTTGCGGGTGATGAGGGTGCCCGAAAAATAGTCACGTGTGCCTGCATAGGCAGGGTTGATATTGAGCAGGTTGAAAAAATATTGAGAGAATGCAGGTTCCTGCTGTGCCAACGCACTGCAGGATAACAATAACAATAATGGTATCAATATTCCCTTTCTCATATTTTTTCTGTTCCGGCTATTAAGCCTTTCCATCAATTATCTCTTTATTAGCACCCAACCGTGCTTTTCTTCATTGCTATAGGTAATAGAGTAATAGTAGGTACCATCGGGCAACTCATTGCCACTTTGGTTTTTACCTGCAAATACATTTACCTTGTTGTCATAATTTGTAGTACCCCACACCTCACTGCCCCAACGGTTCAGTATTGTTACCTTATTCTCAGGGAAGAAATTAAGCACGGGTATTTCCCAAACATCATTTACCCCATCACCATTAGGTGAAAACCCGTTGAAATATTCAGGCTCTTTTACGGTTATTACCAAGGTATTGGTATGGCTGCAACCCGTTGAGGCCACGGTTTCGGTTAAGGAATAGGTGGTAGTAACATGTGGGGTAATGGTAGGCTGGGCATCGGTAGGATTTACCACACCTGCACCAGGCTGCCATAGGTAATTATTGCCTGCTACCGCCGCAGCCCCAACCACTATATTTGCCTTTGGGGGTATTACCAGGTCGGGCCCGGTAATGGCTGCTGGGCTGGTTTTTACAGTTACTTCTACAGTATTGGTATTGGTGCACCTGCCATCAAATTCAGTTATAGTGTAGGTAATAGAATTTGACGGGGACGCATGGGTAATGGATGTATTGGCACTGCTTAAACCAGTTGAGGGACTCCAGCTATAGGTATTACCTGGAGTATTTGCCCCACCCAAAAGAAGGGTATCACCAACACATATTGATGTATCAGGCCCGGCAATGGCAGGTGGCGAGGGTAATATTGTAACCAACACACTATCATGAGCTGTACAACCAGTTGCAATAATAGTGGCCGTAACCACATATGTAGTTGTGAGTGAAGGCGTAGCCTGTGGTTGTGCTGCGGTGACACTGCTGAGCATAAAGCCTGGTGACCATGAATAAGAATAACCACTTGTAGAGGCACTACCCAGGGTAACTGATGCCTTATTGCATATAGTAGTATCCCTGCCTGCATTGGCCACCGGCAGTGGGTTTACCGTAATCATTAATGTATCGGTATTATGGCAACCTGTTAGCAGGCTGGTATCGAGTAAAATATAGGTGGTAGTAATAGTAGGAGAGGCTATGGGTTTGGCAATATTAATGCTATCCAGCCCTACAGATGGCGACCAATAATAAACGGTACTATCCTCACGGGTATCGCCTACCCTTATTGCCGAGCCTATACATATGGGCCGGTCCGGGCCAAGGTTTGATTTGGGT
>CANGSR010000077.1 GCA_947456055.1 Chitinophagaceae bacterium | reverse complement strand
AAATTGTTGCCCAAAAGTTCATTGAAAATGACGTAGCCAATCCCAAAAATCTCAAAAATTACTGTCAGAAAAATCGGGATACGACACCCTCTCCTTGGCAGAGAGCCGGGGTGAGGCCTCCACAAGGCAATCTAAATTCGCTTAAAAACCACCCTCTCCTTCGGAGAGAGCCTGGGTGAGGCCTCCCATTGGCAATCTATTTCGCTTGAAAACCACACTCGTCAATGGCAGAGCGCCGGGGGAGGCCTCCTATAGCCCATCTAATCAAGCATATAAGCAATTGCAGCAGAGCACTTTTCGGTTTTGGAAAATGAAATTGATGACATTTTGTAACTTTATTTGAAAATAGAGCCTATTTTATTCCAAACAACTGTCGGGATTAGCAAATAGCAGAATTGAACAAGCCAAATGGTGGACTTTATTTAATCATCTCCTCCAATTATTGGCTGTTTGGAACATTTGGGTTTATTTTGCGGAATAATCAACAAATATGAATCACGCATACATTTTCCCTGGTCAGGGAGCGCAATTCCCCGGAATGGGCAAAAGTCTATATGAAGAAAATACCCTGGCCCGTGAATACTTTGAACAAGCCAATGAAATCCTGGGATTCCGTATCACAGATATTATGTTTAATGGCACCGAGGCAGAATTGAAACAAACCAATGTAACCCAGCCTGCTATTTTCCTGCATTCGGTAATTTTATTCGAAATAACACCCGGCTTGCTGCCCAATATGGTTGCGGGTCATTCTTTGGGCGAATTTTCTGCCCTTGTAGCTAATAAGGTATTGTCATTCGAAGATGGACTTCGCCTCGTGGCTAAGCGTGCCGAAGCAATGCAACGTGCATGCGAGATTAACCCATCAACTATGGCTGCCGTTTTGGGTCTTGACGATGCAAAGGTTGAGGAAATCTGTGCCGGTATTACTGATGAAATAGTTGTTCCTGCCAATTATAATTGTCCAGGGCAGTTGGTAATAAGCGGTAGTAATGAAGGTGTAAAAATAGCCTGCGAGCGATTGAAAGCTGCAGGTGCGAAAAGAGCCCTGATACTACAGGTTGGTGGTGCATTCCACTCTCCATTAATGGAACCAGCAAAGGCCGAACTGGAAAAAGCTATTGCAGCAACCAATTTCGGTAACCCAACTTGCCCGGTTTATCAAAATGTTGACGCACACCCATATATAACACCATCAGTTATCAGGCAGAACCTCATTAACCAGTTGACCTCACCTGTTCGCTGGTCGCAAACTGTTGCTAAAATGGTAGAGCATAATGCTACCCATTTCACCGAAGTAGGCCCTGGTGCAGTACTACAAGGTTTGGTAAAGAAAATAGCCAAGGAAGCAATTGTAGATGGCATAAGCTAGTAATAAAATTAAAATATCAATTGGCTAATGGGGTGATACTAAACTTCATTAGCCATTTTTGTTTTATGTAATTCAAGCAATGCTCTTTTATCCACCTTACCCAACAAGGTATAGGGAATGGCATCCAAAAACACCACTTCACGAGGTATCTGATACCTTGCCACCTTGTCTGAAAGCCAACTTTTTATGTCAACCTGATTAAGATAAGCTGATTCCCTAACCGCAATATAGGCAACCAACCTTTGCCCAAAATCCTTATCCTCAACACCTATTACCCCTGAATTTTCTATTAAGGGATGTTGTTCCAATACTATTTCTAAATCTGAAGGGTATACATTTTCTCCCCCTGATACAATCATATCATCTACCCTGCCGCATAGATAGTACCTACCTTCTTCATCACTATATGCAATATCCCCGGTTTCTATCCAGGCATTCCTATCTATACTCCAACTGCTTTTCACACAAAGCCGCCCCTTTTCATGAGTGCCTGGTACTTTATTTTCTTCCTTCAAAATTGACACTTTTACTCCTCTTACTGGTCGCCCTATTGTACCTGCATTTAATACCAGGCCCGCAGGAGTAGCCAGTATACAAAATCCGGCTTCTGATGTGCCGTATAGGTTATACAATATATTACCTAGTAATTCTTGAGACTGTTTCACCAGGCTTGAACTTAATGTAGCACCGCCTGAAATAATGCATTTTAATTGATTGTTTTCCAATGATTTAACCCTAATCATCCTTTGCAACATAAGTGGCACCAGGCATATCGATTCTATTTTATAATGCCCTATCAATCCACATGCTTTTACTGCATCAAACGTTTTCATTGTAAAAACCCTAGCCCCAAGTGTCATAGACAAAACCAATGCCGCTAACCCAAAACCATGATAAATAGGCGTGGCTATATACACAGATTTCACCTCATTTAATTTACATTTTTCAATTAACTCCACCATTGGTGACAAGAAATTGAACATAGATGGTTTCCTTGGCGCCGTTTTTTGATTTCCCGATGTCCCACCTGTAAACACAATTATTTGGCCATTTCTTTTACCACTTATTCTATTTCCTTTACCTATAAATTGTTTTGAGATTGAATCTACTGAATCTTTTATGTCATGATAACTAAGCATCGTTTTGCCACTATGGCTACCATCTAATCCTACCTCAGGGTCATGGATAACCAAATCAAAACCATGCTTATCAATAATTCCTGATAATTGCACCCTACTCATTTCCGGATTCAGCAAGTACAAATCAGCCCCAGTGCCTGAAACTGCAAATAGTGTGCGTATAAGTGAAATGTGATTGCTACAAATAATGGCTACCTTTTTATTTTGACCTAATCCATCATGAGTACAAAAATAGTTGGCTAAATTGGCTGATTGTATAAATAAGTCCTCATAGGTTAGTGATTCATTTTCATCCGTAACCGCAATTTGCTCAGGATAGGTTTTTGCTGAATACTGTAGCAAGGCCAAAAGGTTTACACCATGATTGTAAACCGAACCCGATAAGCGATATATACCCTTAATGGTAAAAATTCCTGCCTTATTAAGGGTTTGTATTGTTTTTAGCATGAATCCTTTTCAAATAGTTTTCAGTGATCTTTTCCCATGGATAACGGAATATTAATGAGCTAAATTGTGCAATAAACAGCCACCATGGCCTATACCTTGTTTTGCGGGTATACATGGTTTTGGCAATAATCCTCGCAACATGGGCTGGGTGCATGGCGGGCATGTTATTATAAGCCTTGGTAGGCTCTATCATTCGGGTTTTTACTAGGGGCAGATAAATGGTTGTTGCCTTCATGCCATTGAGCACTAATTCTGGCCCTATGCACCTGAACCAGTTATCGAATGCCACCTTCGATGCCTGGTAGGCAGCCCATCCCGGTGCAGGTGCCAATAATACATTTATAGCCGAAATATTGATTAGCTGACCATGGTTTTCCTCCAATCTCGGCAATAAAGCCAATAGTAATTTTACAGGTGCCAAATAATTGAGGCTCATGGTGCGGGTAAAGTCATGGTACCTATCCATAGAGGCATATAGGTAGCGGTGGATTGACTTGCCGGCATTGCTCACCACAATATCTATACCATGTGGTAATAGATGAAGCGAAGCAATTAGCCGGTCCAATTCATCTTCTTTGGTAAGATCTACCGCATAGTAAGTCGCAGTTCCACCTAGTTCCGTAATTTGGGTGCAGACGTCTTCTAACTTATCCTGTGTGCGGGCCACAAGTATCTGCATTGCACCTGTAGGAGCAAGTAGATAGGCCAACTGTTCGCCAATACCATAGCTAGCCCCGGTAATCAAAATTGTTTTACCTTCCACCTTTTTCCTCAGTGCATCAATATTGATATGTGTATCAGGAAAAAGGATTCTTTCAAAGAAACTATAATTATTTCGGATGGTGGTTGGGGGCATTGGGTAAAATATTAGGCTTCAAGGTTTCGAACATAAAATTACTATAAACGCCAATAAGACTCACTTATTTCATTCCTTTTTATTCGAAATTCCTTCTATTCTTTATCTAAAAAACAGGGCACTGATGAGAATCACCGTCACCATTGACGGTCGTCAGTGGCAAGCATGTAGGCAATACCTACTTTTGTCTTGTTAGGGGTTTATATTATATTGTTTTAGGTTTGGTTTTTAAAGTGTGAAACAAAAGTGCCTGGTGGGAAATCATCAGGCACTTTTGTTTTTAGGGTAATCTTATTCTATTCTTATTTTACTTCATTCAAATTTACAAAAAAATCAATTCAGCCTATCCATATGCATCCTTGGTGTTACTATTAACCTAACTACATGAGAAGTCCTGTATGTCTCCCATAATTTGTTTCAGACAACAATACCAGAACAAAATAATTATACCTATACCCCGTTATTTTAAGACAATACTTCCATTTCCAAAGTACAAATGTTCAATAGGTTAATCATATTTTCATTACTTCTGGTATTGTTTTCCTGCAACACTGGGCCCAATCCGGCGAGGCATACCAATATTAGTTCCAGCCAGCCAAAGCCTCAACTACCCGACAAGGTAACTCATAAAAAAATCTATGATACAGTCCATGTAATACGGGAAGAGGTAGATTTAGAAGAGGATAATTACAATGAAGAATACCACCCTACTTCGCAATATAAAATCTGGAAGAAACGAGTGAAACAAATACTACGCTGGAACAAGCAATACTCTTATCTGAGACTTTCACCAAAGGCAAATATTATTGATGTGGCCACTATCAATACCCCAAAAGGCCGCAGGACTATACTGGCCTGGATGACTGATATGCAAACCAATATGAGCCCAGATAATGATTATACCTGCCCGGAAGTTACCCAAGGCAAGGGTTACTTTAAAGGCAAGCTACATTATTCGCTCATTGATAATAGTAACAGCAAACTCATCAATTCTATAAATGTATGCGTGCCTGAAAGTTTTGAACATGGAGACACCCTGACCTACTATGAGTTTAATGACTTCAGGGATTATCCATTTGCAATAGCCAACCCCAAATACCAAAGCAAGATAGGCCATCTCATATACCATGCCAGGGGCGGCACTGATACTACAGAAGCTGAGGCTGAGGTTCTATACCTCTGGGATTTCAACAATGATGGCAAGGATTATGAATTTTACTTATTTGAACAAGCTTCTTGTGTAGGAAAAGCATCTACCCTATTGGGTTATTGCGAACGTGGCGACAGCCTCAAGTGGTATACCTGGGATATTACCCATAAGGTTACGGGTACAAACCAAAAGGACAGCACCTATACCACCAAAGAGTATTGGCTCGATGAAGCCATGACCTTTCAAATGGACAAGGATGGAAAACTAAACTTCCTCATTGATTACCGTGGCCGTGGTGGCGACCTATGCAGGAACTACTTTAAATATTCAGCCACTGATGATACCTACAGTGGCATTATTGATACCCGCCTCAAGCCAGAAGACAGCAGCAAAAAAATAAGTTGGTATCCTCAGCCGGAGGATTTGAAGTAAGGGTGGTGTATTGGGGAGATTTTTAATGCCCCAATTTTACTCCCCCATGGCGTCATTGCGACGGCGCTTTTTCTGCGCCAGAAGCAATGACCTTAATTTTCAGGTTATTACATCATTGTTTGCAAACTTATTTTGGTGCAAATTCTTATGCTTATAATCAAGGTAATTTGGCTTAATAGATTAATTGGTTGCTACAAACAATTTTTTTTCTTCTTTAGACAACAATTCAAATTCTTCTTTTATTATACAAATTAATTCAGATGAGCTTATACCTCTTATATTGTAATTTTTAACTACCGTAATTTTATTTAGATAATCATTTTGTCTTATATCTATACCTTGTTTCAAAAAGCAGAATGTCAATGAACTGATTTTTTGCAACCTGGATGCGACATTTATACATGGACCTACAAAATCATTTCCGTTACCTACACTATAAATAATACCTCTAGCGAGGCCACATCGTAGTTTTGGTGGTGGGTTTGTAATTGAATCCGAAATCGTTTTTATGAATTCATTTATGTATTTGTTGCATATCTCATGTGCTGTAACAACTATATCACAAATTTGTCCTTGCCGCAAATGATCCGTTTTCCAAATAAACATTAAACCATCTCCCATGAACTTACAATAAAAAGGCAGCTCCGCATAAACACTATAGCCTAACTTATAGGTTTTATCAATATTTTCTAATCTCAATTGTTTAAAAATCCATTTTAAAAACATACTAAGGAATTCTGGTAACACAAGTTGTGGATCAAAATGACTGCAAAAATTTGTAAATCCTTCCAAATCAAAAATACCTACAAGTGCATTAATTGGAATTGATTCAACAGTTATATCACCTAATCCTAGTATACTTTCATCAAATGAGTCGTAAGATTCTTTTGTCAATATTTTAATAATTTCCTTCTTACCATTTGTATGATCAATCTCTATTAAATTAGATTTATCGAATATTCCCATAGCTTAATTTTCAACAAAGATATTGCTTATAAGAAATTATTTCAGTTAAAAAGTTAATTTCCTTTTGGCATCTAAAGACCTCGGTCATCCTATTTCCTGCAAATGTCAAATTTGAAAATCAGAAGATGAAAACTCCAATTTAATAGGACAAAAAGAAGGCCATTTTTCGTGTAACAAGTAATCAACTTATTTCATCACGTATTGTCTTAATACAAATTTCAATTTTACCTATTATGAAATCATAACCACTTGGGAATATGGTACCATGTGGGGTCACGATGGGGCAATGATGGGGCAAAGTGAGGCAATGGAATTTTACAATCAGGAAGAGCTGGAAACCGCTTCAGTAGCGGAATTGGAGCTCATAGGCGAAAATTCAGGCACCGATTTTTCCTCAGAAAAAATATTTGGGGCATTTGGGGCAATGACAGCCGAAATCGAAGAAGAGAACGAAGATGAAACCCGCCATCAAAACATCTTAAAACAAGCCGAGACATTGGCCGCAAAATTCGGCCGCACCATCCCCGAAACTAAACCAAAACCCAAAAATGAATTCGGACTAACCATCTATGGCTATTGGACTGAAGATAATGTATACGGTCTACCCGATATCCCCGGTATATATGCAATGTATGAATGCGAAACCGATAAGAAAACCTACTACACCAAACCCATCAAGCTACTAGCCATAGGCGAGAGCCACAACATAAAAGCAGATGTATACCAACTCCTTGATAATACCCTGGACACTGAAAACCCCAATATGATTACCCCGCAACCCGGCTGGCGCAACACAGTTGCACCCGGCCACGACATCTGCTTTTCTTACACCAAATGCGAATTCTCAGACCTCAACCGCCTGGCCACTGCACTTATAGAAAATATGCATCCCCCTTTCAACAAACCCCTCACCCAATTCAACTATTCCAAAACCGTAATAGTCACCTTCGGCCAAAATCTATTTTTCCCGAAAGTGATTAGGGACCAAAAGCAGGCGGCTTAAAATATATTTAAAAATACATTAATCATAATTTACTGAAAGTAAATTAGATATGACGTGCGGGACTCCCCTCCTGTTTTTAGGAGGGGACGTCGATGGCCTCTGTCAAGAGGCAGTCGACTGGGGTGGTTGGAGCGCACTTAGCCAGATTCGCATTCCAATGCTACTGGTCCGAGCGTCTCGCTCGGTCCTTTTACTTACAAGCGTCCCGCTTGCGAAACAGAAGCTGGACGCTTCATCGTAATAGGACGAAGGGAGACCCCTCGACCAGTAATCTGGACTGCACCCCAATCCCAATATTCACCTCGTTCTCAATAATCCACCACATTCAGCAGCTCCAAAAATCCTTCTCTCCAAATTCCCCTGCAAATAGCTTATATTTGCGTACCAATGAATCTTGAGGTTTTGCAGGGCTTGTACCAGAATGATATCCGCATAAAACAAATTGCGGCTGGAATCGCATTGCCCGGACATAAGTTAAGAGTATACCTCGATAATCTGAGAGGGTCTTCAATCAACTTTATTGCTGCAGGCTTGTGGGGCTTAAGTGATGTAAATCACGTCTTTATCTTAAATGATAAGGAAGATGCTGCCTATTTCCACAATGACCTTGAACAATTGACCAAGGGGCTGGATATTTTCTTTTTCCCCGATTCTTTTAAGCGCTCCGGGGTTAATAGCGAGCTCAATAGCAGTCATGTAATGCTGCGTACCGAGGCATTGACCAAGTTTACCGGCAAGTCGTCGGCCACTGGTAAGGGAACAATTAATAAAAAGGTAATCGTTACCTACCCAGAAGCACTGTTCGAAAAGGTGGTCAACCCATCATCGCTGGCCAATAATATGATCAGCATCAAGGTGGGCGAAAATCTGAAGGTGGATGCCCTGCTGGAGCAGTTTATCACCCTGGGTTTCAAGCGGGAAGATTTTGTTTATGAGCCGGGGCAATTTGCCATGAGGGGCGGTATCCTCGATATTTATTCTTTTGGCAATGAGCACCCTTACCGTATTGAACTCTTTGATACTGAGGTAGATAGCATACGTATCTTCAACCCCGAGTCGCAATTGAGCGAACGGAAACTAATGCAGGTAAATATCCTGCCCAATATCGAAACCCGCTTCGAAACCAAGGAAAAGGTGAGCCTTCTGGACTACCTTCCTGAGAATACTATAGTATGGGCCAAAGACCTGAGCTTTGTGACCGGTAAGCTGGCCAAAATGGCTGCCGACCTACCCGAAAAAATGGACAAAGGCCAGGTAGCCATTGACCATGATGAAGACTGGCTAAAAGAATTTAACAGGGCCGATTTTGAAACCGAGGGCGACTGGGTAGAAAAAATAAAAAAAAGACACCTTATAGAGTGGTTCAACCATTCGCTGGAGAAAGTAACCGGCGATGCCATTGATGCCACCTTTAAATATGCAACCGAAGACCAACCGGTTTTCAACAGGCAGTTTAATATGCTGATTGGCGATTTGCAAAAACGTATTTCACAAAAATATGTGGTCTACATATTTGCAGAGAACCCCAAACAGTTGGAAAGGTTGAGGAGCATTTTTGATGACCTCAATGCAGGTATTCTGTTTGTGCCGGTACCTACTGCAATTAGTAAGGGTTTTATAGACCATGATAAAAAGGCTGTCTGCTATACCGACCACCAGATTTTCCAGCGTTACCATAAGTACAATGTAAAGCAGGCATACAGCAAAGGTAAGGCACTGACCCTGAGGGCTTTAAGAGAGCTTACCCCTGGTGATTATGTAACACATATTGACCATGGTGTGGGTGTGTATAGCGGCCTGCAGAAGATAGAGGTGAATGGCAATATGCAGGAAGCCATCCGTATTATTTATAAGGATAATGATGTTCTTTATGTGAACATCAACTCCCTGCACAAGATAACCCGCTACACCGGCAAGGAAGGTGCCATGCCCAGGGTGAACAAACTGGGCAGTGATGCATGGCAGAAACTTAAGAGCAAAACCAAGAAGCAGGTAAAAGATATTGCTGCCGACTTGATAAAGCTATATGCGAAACGTAAGGCATCGGTGGGATTTGCATTTTCGCCTGATAGCTATATGCAGACCGAACTGGAAGCCTCGTTCTTTTATGAGGACACCCCCGACCAGGGCAAGGCTACTGCCGACGTGAAGCGTGATATGGAATCACCCGCCCCTATGGACAGGCTAATATGTGGTGATGTGGGTTTTGGCAAGACCGAAATAGCGGTGCGTGCTGCCTTTAAGGCGGTGGCCGATAGTAAGCAGGCAGCCATATTAGTACCTACTACTATCCTGGCATTCCAGCATTTTAATACTTTTAGTGAAAGGCTGAAGGAATTCCCATGTAATATAGATTATGTAAATAGGTTTAAGTCAGCCAAGGAGAAGAAAGAGATTTTTAAGAGGCTGGAAGAAGGTAAGATTGATATCATTATTGGCACCCATGGAATATTGGGTAAGGATGTGAAATTCAAGGACCTGGGAATACTGATTATTGATGAAGAGCAGAAATTTGGGGTAGGTGCTAAAGAGAAGTTGAGGGAGTTGAAAGCGAGTGTGGATACGCTGACCCTTACGGCTACACCCATACCACGTACCCTGCAATTCAGCCTGATGAATGCCCGTGACCTTAGTATCATCAATACTCCCCCACCCAACCGCCAGCCTGTGCAAACCGAGGTAATGGTGTTTGATGAATATGCCATTAGGGATGCCATCTATTTTGAAACCGAGCGTGGCGGACAGGTGTTTTTCATTCACAACCGTGTGCAGAGCCTGCCCGAAATGATGACCCTCCTCAAAAACCTGTGCCCTGACCTAAGTATAGGTATGGCACATGGTCAGATGGAAGGCCACCAATTGGAGGATGCCTTATACAAATTCATAGAGCGTGAATATGATGTGCTGTGCTGTACCAATATTGTAGAGAGCGGCGTGGATATTGCCAATGTAAATACCATAATCATTAATAATGCCCACCAATTTGGTTTGAGCGACCTGCACCAGTTGCGTGGCCGTGTGGGTAGAAGTAATAAAAAGGCATTCTGTTATCTGCTGGCTCCGCCTATGAGCCTATTGCCAGGTGATAGCCGCAAGAGGCTACAAACCCTGGAGCAATTCAACGAACTTGGCTCTGGTTTTCAGATAGCCATGCGAGACCTGGATATAAGAGGTGCGGGTAATCTGCTAGGTGGTGAGCAGAGTGGATTTATTGCGGAGATAGGGTTCGAGATGTACCAGAAAATACTTGCCGAGGCTATGAGGGAATTAAAAACCTCCGACTTTAAGGATGTTTTTGCCGATGAACTGAACCGTAAAAAAGACTATGTAAGCGATTGCACTATAGATACCGACCTGGAAATATTGATACCTGATGACTATGTTACCAATATCACCGAGCGCCTTAGCCTCTATACCCAACTGGATGATATTGAGACAGAGGAGGAAATGAACAAGTTTGCCACCGAGCTAATGGACCGTTTCGGGCCTATACCAAGGCAGGTAGATGAGTTGTTTACCACCATCCGCTCAAGGCAGATAGCCGTGGAGCTGGGCTTTGAAAAGCTGATACTGAAGAACGAGCAGATGCGCCTCTATTTTGTGAGCAATCCTGAGTCGCCCTATTTCGAATCGGACACTTTCAACCATATCCTAAGTTATATCCAAACCCAAACCCGAAATGCCCGTCTGAAACAGGTAGGCAAAAACTTCCTGCTTGTGGTGGACCGTATGAAAAAGATGAAGGATGTGAAATTCTTTTTGGAAGGGATGATGTTGAAGGGGTAATGCATCTGAACCACTGATTGTAGCTGATTATTCCGATTTCACCTATTTTTTTATCGTTATATCTTAATCATTATAAGGATCCATTATACCTCCCGGATAATAGGTTCGCTTATTCCAAAACTGACCAGGATTGATACTCCCATCGATTTCGTTGCTATAAATGAGGTCTTCTTTTTCCTGGTCTATAGTCTTTTTATAATAAAGCTGGGCACGCAGTTTGGTCTTCACTTCACCATGATATATTGGGGCATTGAATTCCCAACATTCACCTGATGCTAAATATACCATGTGATAACTATTTCCACACCAGCTACTTGGGAGATATTCAATATCCTGCCATTCACCCTTTTTGTTTTTGGCCTGAAGTTTTAGATAAAGCCTGCTGTCTTGAGCATTGAAATATATTGTGTCTTTTGATGAATTGGTAACATATACCTTCATGCCCTTATACCCCTCCCATTTTGCTTTTTTGTTTTGGTCAATTCTTAGTTGCAGATTACAGGGAATTTGAATTTCTCTTTCATCAATTTTTTTTGATTGGTTATCCGATTGACCCCAACCACCATAACCGGCTAATTCTGATTTATAGGCTGATGATGCATAATAATACCCCCGGTTCATGAAATCAATATCAAGATAGTTTTTTTTAGATCTACTTTTCTTTTGCTTCCAAATTACATCCCCTGTTTGGGATAAATAATAAATGTGGCCATTCTTATTGGCATAAATTAGATTATCGCCAATGACATTTGTATTAATATCGTGATAAGTAGGTGGAACCATTACATTTTTCTTTGCATTCCAAAACCCATAAGCATTATAATATTCGGAATTTTGGTCACTAATATCTTCGTCAACAAAAATAAAATCACCTGATCTTACCATATGATGCTCAAAATCATCTAAAAAGGCAATTGGACTATCCAATAAAACTCCATTTGTATTAATTTTATACCAGCCTTTAGCCAATTTTACATAGGCATACCCATCATAGAATAATTCATCAATGTTTCCCCGGTAGTTATCAAACATAATTTCTTCAAAAGTTGAATCACCTTTTTGATGACCAAAGGGGTTGATCAATTTCCATTTTTTAGTACTTCTATTTCGGGCAAATGCCCTGTTATAGGCAAAAGGAGTAATTTCAGCAATACTGGTATCACTGAATAGCACCTCGCCATTAATATTTACAACACTCTGATAGAAAATTTCCAATGATTTGTGAGTAAACGAGTCCTCTATTGTATAAACAAAATCAGCAATTGCCAGGCCATCATAAAAACCACCCCTACTACTTTGCAAAAAGAACTTTTTTGCAGGCATTATGAATTTTTGATTTCCCAAATGGTCTACAACTGCATCTAATCTTGTCCAACCCTTTTCATCATCTGTTTGATTATAGCGTTCGGCAATTGCAAACCCATTTCCGTATTGTCTTATATTTCTATACTTTCCATAAGGAACAATCCATTTGCCATTAGAGTTTATTAAACCAGATTCAAATTTCGATTGGACCATAGAATCATCAGTATCCGGTTTATGGCCTAAACCTTACACACCCAACACTCCATTGCCAAAATAAGAAATCATCTTAAAAACAGTATCAGTTATCCTATTTCCTTTTTTATCAATTAGGCAGTATTTTCCTGAATTGGTTGTGGCAATTGCAAAGGTATGGTTATCAAACGAAGTGATATTTCTAAATGGATGGGAAAAAGTAATAGTGCCATGTTTATATAAGAAAAATGGCCTCCCCTCAATAAATACTTTTGCTTGGCCATTTATAAACGATGTAGCCAAATCGTATTGGGGAGGAATTGCAATATTGCCCAGTGTATCAATATATCCGTATCTCCCACCTATTCTCACTGCGGCCAGGTCTTCAGAAAAATTGTCGGCAGAAATGAATTGAGGCTTAATTATTGTTTTGCCATTTTTATCTATAAAACCCCAATTCTTGCCATCGAAAATCAGGTATCGATTTTTTTGCCCATTTACACTGGCAAACATTGATATGAAAATAACTATTATCACTATCTGTTTCATTGTTGCCTTATTTAATGGTGAACTGATATCCCTATAACGATATAGACGTAGAAATAGGATATTATCTTGGGTGGTTTTTCATAATTTAATTTACTGTATTTAGGCTGGACAAGATAAAGACCTTTAGGTAAGATGTTTTATCTATAATTCTGGATATCCCTACAGAAACATTGCAGAACAAAGATATAGGATACCCACAAAAACACAAGAGCCACCCAAATCTGGATGGCTCTTGCAAAAGATATCAATCTTAAGATTACAGATTAAAAGCAGCTTTTACTTTTTCAACGTAATCCAGTTTTTCCCATGTAAATAATTCTACTTCCATAGTTTTTTCTTTACCGTCTACGCTTCTGAAATTCTTAGTAACAGTAACCGGAACACGACCCATGTGACCATATGCAGCAGCTTCGCTGTACATTGGTTGGCGGAGTTTCAAACGGGTTTCGATAAAGTAAGGACGCATATCGAATACTTCGCTAACAATTTTAGCGATTTGGCCATCGTTCATACCTACCTTGGCAGTACCATAAGTTTGTACGTAGATACCCATTGGCTGAGCAACACCGATTGCATAAGAAACCTGAACCAGGATTTCGTTGCAAACACCAGCTGCAACCAGGTTCTTAGCGATATGGCGAGTAGCATAAGCAGCAGAACGGTCAACTTTACTTGGATCTTTACCAGAGAATGCACCACCACCGTGGGCACCTTTACCACCGTAAGTATCTACGATGATTTTACGGCCGGTTAGACCAGTATCACCATGAGGACCACCTATAACGAACTTACCAGTTGGGTTGATGTGGTACTTAATATCATCATTAAATAAATGAGCATACTGAGGATAGCTGGTTAATACCCTTGGGATAAGAATGTTCTTAACATCAGCAGTAATCTGTGCACGCATAGCTACTTCTTCAGCGAAGTCGTCATGCTGGGTACTGATTACGATAGCATCAATACGTGTAGGCCTGTTGTTATCATCATACTCAAGAGTTACCTGGCTCTTAGCATCAGGACGCAGGTAGGTCATTTCTTTACCACCACGACGTATATCGGCCAATTGTAACAATAAGTTATGAGCAAGGTCAAGAGCCAAAGGCATATAGTTATCAGTTTCGTTGGTAGCATAACCAAACATCATACCCTGATCACCCGCACCCTGGTCTTCTTTATTAGCTTTATCAACACCCTGGTTGATATCGGCAGACTGCTCATGAATAGCAGAAAGAACACCACATGAATGAGCTTCAAACATATACTCACTCTTGGTATAACCAATGCGTGCAATTACCTCACGGGCAATAGTCTGAACATCAATATATGTATTGCATTTTACTTCACCTGCAAGAATAACCTGACCGGTAGTAACCAGGGTTTCACAAGCGATTTTAGACTGTGGGTCCCACGCAAGGAAATTATCAACAAGCGCGTCTGATATCTGGTCTGCGACCTTATCGGGATGTCCTTCTGACACTGATTCTGATGTAAATAGATACGGCATTTTTCTGCTAAAGATTTAATTATTGAAGTATAATTTTAGAATTTGGGGGCGAAGTTATGAATTATAAGGTTGATTTCAAATTTTGTGGATTCAATATTATGAAAATGATGTGAGGAAATTGATTTTTGTGATATTCAAGGGGTTGTATATGAATACAATTTTGCCCAATGGTATTGTTGGCGTATTTATTCGCCCACAATTCTAAATCATATTTGCCTAATCACGTTCCCATTTTCTGGTAACAGAACCATTGGTTAGTTCCACTTTCCAATGATTAGCCATTGCCATTTTAAATAGTCGTTTTCTTAGCTTTTTAGGGTAGAATATCTTTTTGCTGGTTGTATATTTTGAATGGGGTTTAAATAATCCAACCTTGCTCAGCAAATCATAACCCGCAGCACCGCAACGCATTCCTAAAAAGGCGTAATCATAGGGTGGTTCGTCAAGGTAGGAAGTAGTAATATTTTCAAATATCCGTGACTGGGAATCGCTAATGGGTATATAAATAATCGCTTTTTTTACATCATTTATCCTGCCACCCATAATAGAGTAAAATGATATTCTATTGTGTTGATCAAATTTACTATGCTTATTGTAGTGCCTGGAATACCAGTGCAACCTGCCATGTGGAATGAAGTTGACAATTTGATCATCTTTTAGCTCGATACCTACATGCCCACCATGAATCCCTCCGAAGGAACGGTATTCGGTATGCCGGAACTGCCTGTAGGGTTTTGACCCATATAGGAAATGAACTTT
>CANGSR010000076.1 GCA_947456055.1 Chitinophagaceae bacterium | reverse complement strand
ATAAAGTATATCAAGTTTGATGATTATGTTTCTTTTATGCTAGGCGCAAAAGCCGAGAATAATGAATTATTTAAGACCTTTTGCAACAACGCAGAAATGGAACAGAATTAGTGAAATTGGTATACTTTATTTTGTCATCTTCACTAAGCCATTAATGGATAAAAATTATTTCCGGTAAATAGGGTTTCTGTTTCGGGCATCTATTTCTTTTAGCAAAATTCGCCCGTCGCTTTCATCATCAAAAATTACGATATTTCTATTGTGGTAGGAAACGACAATATCGCCATTCTTTAGTTTTTTATAAGTCAATAAACCCAGATCCAGATCCCTGATGTTTTTGCCCCCATTTACAAGCAATGAGGCTGAGATGCATTCACTCTCCCTGCCATCTATTTTTTCGCATAACCGGGGGTATTCACTCGAAATTTTTATACAATCTCCGCCCCCTTTTTTGCAAAAAATATACGTATATCCATAGCTATTGGAATTAAGTAAGGAAACTAATAAAAATAATATAATTTTTACTGATTTATCCAAAATTAAGAAGCTTGAGGTTGAGCATAGTTTTTAATTATATTCATGGTGATTAGATTCTGAACGCAATACTACAGTTTTTTGTGGATTATTGTGTCAGAAGAACATAGAGTGCAAATTAATATTATTGCTATGATAGTCTTCAAAATGGCACAAATACTATGCCAATAACTGTTAAGGAAAATCTATTTATATTTCTTCGTCACACCTTGTAAATTCACTGAAATAGGCCAATTATACTTAAATGCATTCACCTTTATTGCTTTATAAGGTAAGTCAATACAAGTGTTTAATAATTCTCCGGTACTTGCACTACCTTTATTTCCATTCCTTTACCAATGTTGAGATTGCTAATTTTATCCTTATTATTTCTGGCCTCGTTGCTCATTCTTATTAGCATCCCTGTTAATCGTTTGCTTTATTATGTCATTTTTGCCAGCGAAAAATCGATTCTACTTGCAATTATTGTTTTGGTTTTAATACTATTTGGCCCTTTAACAAAACGGGCAAAAGGGATTGGTACAATTATAGGTTTAGCAGCATTTCTTGTTTTTTCCTTACCCATAATTAGTGCTCTAAAAATATCAAATTCATTGGATTTAGAAATAAATGGTGCTTTTGGAGGTGTTGGATTAAGAGTAACTGAATCGAGGCCGTACAGCCCAATTAGGTCCCTATTGAATATTCCAAACAAAGAAGTAATTCCTAAATCAATGGTTTATGATTCTGTCAATGGGGTTCATTTAAGTATGGATTTTTATAAAACGGTATTTCCCCAATTACGACCATGCGTTATTATGATTCATGGCGGTTCGTGGCGCAGTGGTACTAATAAGGAAATTGCTAGTTTCAATGCTCATTTGGCAAAGGCAGGTTTTCATGTTGCAGCTATCAACTACCGCCTGGCACCTGATTACAAATTTCCAGGTCAACAATACGATATAAAAGCAGCTATTGGTTTTATCTGCAAAAATTGGCAAATGCTTGGGGTCGATACTAATAATTTGGTTCTAATTGGTCGTTCAGCAGGGGGGCACATTGCTCTCTTGTCGGCATACACCTTGCATGATAAAAGGATTAAAGGTGTAATCAGCTTATATGGGCCAACCGACCTCGAATCAATGTACTTACATCCTACAGATGCCAGGGGCTTAAATACGCTTAAAATAATTGAAGACTATCTCGGCAAAGATTTTAATAGTGACCCTTACCTGTATAAAGAGGCATCACCAATAACCCATTTGTCAAACCTTTCACCACCAACCTTGCTCATTTATGGCAAAAATGACCCTTTCATAAAATGGGAACAAGCTGAAAAACTTGATGAAAAATTAGAATTTTATAAGGTCAAACACTACCTACTTAACTTACCTTATTCCACACACGCATTCGACATAATTAAAAATGGTCCTGGTGAGCAATTATCATGGTATGCTATAAATCAATTTATAAAGATTGTTACTAAAAATCGCTAGTATCTGGATACTAGCGATCATAATAAAAGCAATAGAGGACTATTTCAGCCCCCTATTGCTTTTAATTATTATGGAATATATTAAGCAGCTAAGTGCAATCTTTCTTTCTTAGCCAGTAATTCTTCTACTGTCTCTACATAAAGCTCGTCAGAAACGCAGCAGTCAACCGGACATACAGCAGCGCATTGTGGTTCATCATGGAAACCCTGGCACTCGGTGCATTTTTCAGGTGTAATATAGTAAACATCTACAGCTACTGGTTCGTGCGAATCATTAGCATCGGTAGTAGTTCCATCCATTAATTTAAATGAACCCTTTACGGTTGTGCCATCAGCAATAGCCCATTCTGTGCCACCTTCATAGATCGCATTATTAGGACATTCTGGTTCACACGCGCCGCAATTGATACATTCATCAGTGATCTTAATAGCCATAAAAAGTCGTTGTTTTTTTATATGGGCGTAAAGTTACAACTTCGCATGAAATATGGTAGGGCTAATTGTTAACTTATCAGTAAAAAGTGTGTAAATAATTTACTTTTTTACAGCCCCTTTTATCTGGTTCTTTGAATTTTATTAACCCATAATAAAATTGATCAATACTTAATTATGAACAGTTCTTTAACTACTTCACAAAGAATAAACCTCCTTGTTCGCCTGGGAGAATACATGGATTCAAATCTGCTTGAATGGATGGATATCCAGGATAGGGCAGTAAATGCCAACCAATGGTTTACAGCTGCACACATCTCCCTAGCTATTGAAAATATTGCAGACCAGTTTCTAAAAAAAGACAAACTCGAAAAATGGGTAAGCCATTATAGTCTGCATGAAACCCAGAAAACTGTTGGAATTGTGATGGCCGGCAATATACCATTAGTAGGGTTTCACGACTTTTTGTGTGGTTTTATGAGTGGTCATAAATTATGGTTGAAATTATCCTCAAAGGACGATATCCTTTTAAAACACCTCATTGCCAAACTAATAGAATGGGAACCCAGAGTAGCCGAAGAAGTACTAATTGCAGATAGGCTAAATAATTGTGATGCCTATATTGCCACAGGTAGTAATAATACCAGCCGCTATTTCGAGCAATACTTTGGTAAATACCCCAACATTATACGCAAAAACAGAACTTCTGTAGCCATTTTGGAAGGTGATGAAACAGACGAAGAATTGAGTTTATTGGCCGATGATGTATATCATTTTTATGGGCTAGGCTGCCGCAATGTCACTCAGATTTGCGTGCCTCAGGGTTATGATTTTATCCGCCTCCTCAATATTTTTAACCGGCATAATGACTATGCCGATTTGAATAAATACAAAAATAACTACGATTACCATCTAGCCATTTACCTGCTCAACCGGGTGCCCTACATGAGCAACGAATCGTTATTACTCGTAGAAAATGATATGCCTTACTCGGCAGTAAGTGTCTTGCATTACAAATATTACGACAACAAAGAAGAACTTGTTGCCAAACTAAGTACCAGTGAAGAAATACAAGCCTTAATAGGTCGAGGATTAACCCCCTTCGGCGATTCTCAAAAACCTGCCCTAAGCGAATATGCCGATGGGGTAGATACTATGGCGTTTTTATGTGGATTGTAAGGCCCCCTTTTACAAATTAGTTTAAAATACTTCCATCCATTTCACTCAGTAGCCCCGGCCTTTAGGCCGGGGAAAAGGCCTATAATAAATTGGCTTTAGCCAAAATAGGTGCAGATTATCAACAATATAATTCCCTAAAAACCTTACTCTACCACTTCCACAGGTCGCTTATGTTTCCACCTCCTATGCGACCATAACCATGTTTCGGGCATTTCGATAATGTCTTTTTCAAGGCGACGGGTATACATTTCAGATATGCCATTCTCGGGTATTGAGGCTGGGTCATCGGTAAGTAGTTCTGCGTTTATTTCATAAACACCCCTGCGTACTTTTTTAATAAAACCATAAACCACTGGGGTATTGAGCTTTTTGGCAATATTCTCCGTTCCCTTAAAAACCCCAGTTTCCTGATTGAGGAAAGTAGTCCAATAGGCATTGCCTGGTTGTGGCGTTTGGTCGGCAATAAAGGCGGTAGTATTCAGGCTCATTTTACCGGCAAACATTTCCTTATAGGTATTCTTCATGGTAATGAGCCTGGTGCCAAACCTGGTACGCATCTTGAAAATCAGCCCATCAAAATATTTATTGGCCAACGGATGGTAGATGACATATAGTTGGTGACGGCAGACCAGGCTAAAGGTATTTCCACCCCATTCCCAATTACCCATATGGCCCATTACTAAAATGGCACTTTTATTTTCATCGGCCAACTTCGCAAAAATCGCTGCTGCATCAGGGTGGAAATAGCAATGTTTGAGCATGTTTTTTGGCTGGATAGTGAGGGTCTTAAAAACCTCTACAAACATATCACAAAGGTGTTTGTAGAATTTTTTAGCAATAGCATCAATTTCAGCCTCGGTTTTATTAGGGAATGAATTGCGCAGGTTTTGGTAAACAACCTCCTTTCTATAACCAAGACAGGTATACAATATGAAGTACACAAAGTCAGAAACCTTGTATAAAATTGGAAAGGGCAAGATTGACAGCAGGTAAATGAGTGGCAGGAGTAAATAATAGACTAGTGCTTGCAAAGTGTATGGAGATTTCTGCAAAATTATGAAATTAATTTATCAACAATCCCATCATGAAATTGCTAAAATTTGGTGACAGGATAAACGTCCCAACACCGTTATTACAATCTATACCGTACTAATAACGATATATTTCCAGGATACGACTATGTACTATCTACTATATACTCCCCAGGCTTGTCTTTCTACTTTCTACTAGCTACTCTTCGCTACCAAACCGAACCGCAAACCACCTGATTATCCTAATTATAACATAACCTAATATAAATCCACCAAGCAATCCCCCAATTGCACCAGAGCAAATTGCCATATTTAAGGTCATTTTCAAATGGAAAACAGCTTTAAAAAATGCCATTATACTAATACCATACAGGGTGCCAGCAATACAAGTTATGGAATAAAGAAAAACTTTAAAACCACTTAAAAATGATCGCTGCCTAATACCTGCAATAATAGATGCACTTAAAATCCCAAAGGTGGCAAAGATGGAAATTAGAAATAATATGCCAATAGATATACCTGCCCCTATAATCATTACACCGAAAGTAAGGCAAAGAATTGCTACTATAAATGTAAGCCAAACCGCCGCATACCATGGTCCCTCCTCCTGAGATGGATCATCATTTGCATGTTCTATTACCGAGTCGGCAGAGGCTATGCCTACCACTTGCCCTGCACTTGGGTAGGTTTGGCAATAAGCTATAGGTGATACAAAAAGTAGTAGAGAGAGTAATGCAATAATAAACCTATGCATATAATAATCTTGAAATTCAAATTTAGGGTTGTTTGCTGGTATTTTGCTATATTCTTTATCAGACTGCATTTAACTCGAGTTAGTCAGCCATTAATAAGCTTAAGGGATGATCAAATGCCCAATAATCTTGAAACTGCAATTCTCCCTTGAGGCGTTGGCTTTGAGCTAGAGCGAAGGGGGTTAGGGGGATGTAGTTTTATAATTATTAATCTTTTTCCAATAAATATTCAAAAAATGCTCTTGCCTACAGATTAGGCAAGAACATTTGCAATAAAAACATCAACAACTAATGAACCACCACAAATTTCCCATTCATGGTTTGACCATTTGCATTTATTGAATATAAATACATGCCATCGGCCAGGTCGTTTGTGTTAAAAGTGGCATTTGTAGTTAGGCCACCTTTGCAATTGAGGGTTTGTGCTTTTAATTCCTGACCGGTAATGTTGGTAATAATTACTTTAACTATCCCTTCCTGGTACATTGTAATTGGGATATTAATACTAGTATTAGCAGGATCAGGGTATGCTGGTGTGGTTTTGTTATTCACAAATGTTTCAGGCACTGATACCGGAGCTACTGGCACTCTTCCAAAATAGGTACGTACAAATGGTAAGTATAGATTTGTAAGTGAACGGTCTACTGATAAACGAATGCCTGTACTTCCATCATTACGAGATGTGTCAAATAAATGTAGTCTTCCTCCATTATTAGGTATATTAGGACCATTTGCAGCTAATACAAGCAGATTGCTGGTCAAATTACTAATTTGTATCACGGCTGCATATGTATAACCTGGTTGCATTACAAATGGGGCAACACCTCCCGATGCACCAGTATCAATCCTGAAATCAGCCCATTTTATTGTTGCCGAGTTTGAGTAATCTGCAGTTGTCAGGCGGCGGGATACTGATTTTCCCATATAGGTCCATGTAGTATCTCCTTTTTTTGCCCGGTATAATTGCACGCCAACTCTTCCCGTACTATTAAAATTGGCACTTAATTCGGAAAAGGCTACTCCAAAATCCGAAACCGTATCGCCAATTGCCCCGCTTGGTACATTGAAAATCACACCCATCTTATAAGATGATGTAAAACTTGAGGTGCGTGCATTTACATAATAATTGGTAGTAACTTCCATAGAATTCTGCATCCAGGTAGTATCAGTAATATTAAATTTTACAGTGTCAATATCATTAGTGTGATCCACATCACTACTAAGGCTATTCTGGAATACACATGCATAAGAACCTGTGCTTGTAGGCTTAAAACCAGGGTATTGAATTGATGTATCTTTTGCATTAACCGGAAATGCCGGGAGACTATTGGTTTGTGAATAAACTGAGGTTGTCCCATTGTAAATAGTTGCTGAGGTTGGTAAATTTACTTCAGCATTTGAGGCGTAATTCGACAACAAAGCTGATGGGTAAAAAGTATCAATAAATGCTAGTGGTGTATTGAAAACAGATCCATCAAATGCATTCGCATCTGGCAACCAAACGTAAGCATTGTCAATACCTGCATCATGGGCTTCCAGCTCGGTAAGTGTCATATCATCTATCATCCAACTAAGGTCATAAAAATCATCCCCATGAAATACATACCGTATATATACTGCCGGGTGTCCTGCCGCTGCCGATGTAATATTTAGATGGATTAAGGAAGTGTTAGCAGTGAGAGTGTTAAATGCAAGATTGTTATTAAGATCAACGGGATATACAGTATATGTTGCAAAAGTAGGATCTGTGCTTACCCAAACCTCGCAGGTGTCAACAACCTGCCCGAAATAGTTTTCGAAATTCAACCTTACCGTTGGGTGTCCGGTGCAATTATATGCCGGTGATTGCAACCATCCCGATGGAGTGCAGTTACAGTCAGTTTGCAAAGAATCAGCATCAAAAATCATCCATCCGTTTGCAGCAGTGGTAGATTTCATGGTGTCCATGGTACTTGAAGATGTAGAGGCATGGTGGCTCCAATGCCATGTTCCCGGACCATGTATAACACCGGCTGTCCAGCCCGTTGGTAGGCTTGTATCTGTCCCTGTCACAAAATGTTCAGTAGCAATGGTTACAGTAGTAGTTTTGGCTCCCTCTTTAATCGTACCCTGGGTTTGTTTTTTTTGCGCTATATCAACTCTAGGCACCTGACCGACCCCATAGAACTCTGTTGTAATAGTAGTGCTCTTTTGTGCGAATACATTCATAAATGGCACTACAGCCACCAGAAAAAGGAATAGTTTCTTCATGTTTTTATTTGGTTTGGTTTTAGTTCAAAAATGGTAAATATATAGGTACTTTGTTTGGGCATTTGATACTATAATACAAAACCAAATATTTCTGTTTTGCAACAAAAATATTGATGAATGTAGTTATTTAAAGATAGATAAAACTTTGTTTACCATGTATATGGTATAGACAACTATAACAAAAAATACCCCTAATTATAGGGGTATTAAATATGTTTGGGTTTGAAAATGACTTACCATATGCTGATAACGTAAATACTACTGTACTTATTTTGAATATACCTGATAAAGTGTTTAGCATTCAATCCTTCTCCGGTTATCTGCTTACACAATTCTTCAGAGGTATACCTCCTGCCATGCTTGTGTACTTTTTCTCTAAGCCATCCTAGCAATTGTGATGTATCCCCTTTTCTGATTTGTGTTTCAAGCTGCTCAATATCTTTTTGGGCTTGATGAAAAAACTGGGCTGCATAAAAACTACCTAATGAGTAGGTAGGGAAGTAGCCAAACATACCATGGCTCCAATGCACATCCTGCAATACCCCGGTTTTATCGTCCTTGGGGCTAATGCCCAGGTATTGTTGGTAAAGCTCATTCCATCTTGCAGGTAGGTCGGCTGGGTCCAGGCTGCCATCTATCAGGCCTTTTTCTAGTTCATATCTTATCAACACATGAAAATGATAGGTAACCTCATCGGCTTCAGTGCGAATCAGCGAAGGTGCTACTTTATTCATTGCATGATACCATTCTTCCAGGCTTATGTTATTTAGTTGGTCGGGAAAGTAAGCTTGTAATTTTGGATAAAAATAAGTCCAGAAATCAAGCCCACGACCAATGCAGTTTTCCCAAAGCCTTGATTGCGATTCATGAATGCCCAGCGATGCAGGAGACCCCAAAGGTAATCCGTATTGGTCTTCAGGCAGGCCCTGTTCATAAAGCCCGTGCCCTCCCTCATGTATGCAACTCCAAAGCATTGATGCATAATTATGTTCATCAACCCTTGTAGTAAGCCGCACATCATTTGATGAAAATGAGGTAGTAAAAGGATGTTCAGAATAATCCTGCCTACCAGCCTCAAAATCAAAGCCCATGCTATTCAATACATCTATCGAAAAATCCCATTGTTGCTGTTTTGGGAAGTTGAGGTGGAAGCTATCATTACTCACCTGGCTCTTACTCTTTATTGTATTGAGCAATAATGGTAATTGTTCTTTTATTCCTGCAAACACGGGGTCGAGCATAGCCACTGTTGCGCCTTTTTCATACTCGTCAAGCAGGGCATCGTAAGCGTGGTCTTTATAGCCAAACAAATCGGCCTGCCGCCTTTTCAAGGCAATCATCCTTGTAAGCACTGGTGCAAAGAGGCTATAATCATTCTTTTTACGGGCATCCACCCATGCATTAAAACCCTCGCTTTGCAACATGGATAATTCCTCTACAAAGGCTGGAGATAATTTTTTATTTCGGGTATAATCTTCCAGGCTTAGGCGAACATTTGCCTTTTCGGTATCATTTAGACCATTACAATTTGCCAGTTCGGCCAGTAAATTTCCTAACTCATTGCTGGTCAATATTTCATGTGCTTGTGATGCTAGTGTAGCTAATTGCCTGCCACGAATGGCAGCACCTTTTGCAGGCATATATATTTCCTGGTCCCAGCTAAGGACGGCTGATGCATAATTGAGGTCTGCCGCTTTTTGAAGCAGGGTAGTATAGGCTGTATATTGTGCTATTGACATTTTTTTGTGTTTGATTATTGATTTTGAATTTTGTTGAATAGAAGTGAGGTCTGAGTTTTAATCTTCTGCCTTCTCTATACGCTCTATTTTATTAATACCCTCAAGGGCACCTAGTTTATTACAGAAATTATTCAACTCGTCCCTATCGTGCACATAAACCATAATGGTTCCTTCAAAAATGCCATCATTTGAGTCGATACTTAAAGACCGCATATTGAGTTTCAGCTCACCGGATATGACATTGGTTATTTTCTGTATTACCCCTACATCGTCCATGCCAATAATTCGGACCCCTGCCAGGAAGCTTATCTCCTTGTTTTTAGCCCATTTGGTTTTCACAATTCTATGGCCATAGTTAGCCAGCAACTGGGCGGCATTAGGGCAGTCGGTTCGGTGAATTTTGAGGCCCTCTCCCGAGGTTACAAACCCAAATACATTATCGCCAGGTATGGGTTGGCAACACTGTGCCAGTTTATACAATATCTTGTCCGACCGCTCACCAAAGATGATTAATTCCGATCCTTTGGCTGGTTTACTCTTGGTCAGGTCTTCTTCAGGTGGTTTCTCTTTTTTCTCCTCCCTGCCAGGGTGCTGGAATTTATCGCCATATATAGCGAAGTTGTCCAACTCATTAATATCAATATTGCCAACTGCTACTGCATAAAACAAATCGAGCTGGGAGGGCTTTTTGTAATACAACATCAATTCATTGATATTATGCGATGACATTGATGCTCTCAGGTGGTCGAACTTACGTTTCAGGGCCAGTCTGCCTTCTTCTGCTATTCTCCGCTTGTCTTCCTTCAGGTAGGCTTTCACCCTTGTTTTTGCCTTTGCCGTAATCAAAAAGCTCAGCCAATCTTCAGAAGGATTTTGTTTAGACGAGGTAATTACCTCCACCTGGTCACCACTATCCAGTTGGTGGCTTAGTGGTACTAGTCTGTAATTTACCTTGGCTCCTATGCAGCGCATACCTAGTTGGGTATGTATATCGAATGCAAAATCGAGGGCGGTAGCACCCTTGGGCAATACACGCATATCGCCCTTAGGGGTATATATATAAATTTCTTCAGTAAATAGATCGAGCTTAAAATCCTGGATGAAGTCGATGGTATCTGTATCCGGATTATTAAGCACATCACGCAGGTGTTTCAGGAAGTGGTCTAGCTTACTTTCCTGGGGCGAGGTAGCACCTTCCTTATACTTCCAGTGTGCAGCAAGACCTTTTTCCGCAATCTCGTTCATGCGTTCGGTTCTTATTTGCACCTCTACCCAGCGGCCACCAGGACCCATCACAGTGGTATGCAATGCCTCATAGCCATTGCCTTTAGGTACACTTATCCAGTCCCTTAGGCGCTCGGTGCTTGGCCGGTAAAAATTGGTGATGATACTATATACCTTCCAGCAATCCTCCTTCTCCCTGTCGGGTTGCGATTTTAGTATTACCCTGATGGCAAACAAGTCATAAACCTCATCGAAGGTTACATGCTTGGTTTTCATTTTATTGTGAATGGAATGAATGGCCTTGGGCCGGCCATAAATCTCGAATTCAAAGCCATTGTGGGTAAGGTCTTCCTTTAGTGGTTTGATGAACTCATTAATATAGCGGGTACGGTCACGCTTAGTGTCTTTTAGTCCCTGGGCTATTTCGGCATAAATATCGGGCTGGGTATATTTCATGGCCAGGTCTTCCATTTCAGATTTTATCTCATACAGACCCAGGCGGTGAGCCAGCGGGGAGTAGATATAAGTGGTTTCAGAAGCAATTTTTAGCTGCTTTTCACTCTTCATACTTTCCAGAGTACGCATATTGTGCAGCCTGTCAGCCAATTTTATCAGTATCACCCTGGGGTCATCGGCGAGGGTCAATAGTATTTTCCTGAAGTTTTCGGCCTGGATAGTAGTATCCCCCTTAAGGTCTACAACATTCGAAATCTTAGTAAGGCCATCTATAATCTTAGCTATGTATGGGTTGAAATCACGGCTAATATCCTCAAGCGTAATCTCGGTATCTTCAACAGTATCATGAAGCAGGGCGCAAATGGCTGAGGTAACCCCCAGGCCAATCTCCTCGGTAACAATCCTTGCAACTGCCAGTGGGTGCAGAATATAAGGTTCGCCAGATTTGCGGCGCATATCCTTATGGGCCTCAACAGCAATTTCAAATGCCCGCCTTAACAGGGTTTTATCCCCCTTTTTCAGGCTTTCCTTCAGTGAGCGTAGTAGGGCACGGTATTCCCGCAGGATGGCTTTCTTTTCCTCCTCATCATTTATGCTATAATCGGCTATCAGTGGTTCCTGTGGAGTTGTGGGCATTTTTTGCAAATTCAAAATTCAAAATTAAAAAGTCAAAAAGTAAAAGGGTCTAAAGCATGTATAAATTCAAATGTTAAAAAAATATATAGAAGTTAGTGTAAAGTAGAAAGACAATCCGGAGAAAGGTTGAGAATCTACTTTTAATTTCGTTAGTGATGGGGTAAAACTGTAAAGACGAATTTAGGATATAATTCGTGAAGTAGGACAAATGGAATAGATAATTGGAATTGTTATGTTTTGCGGTGGCTGGATTTTTACAGATATAGTTCCGATTTGACAACGTTTTGAATTTGTCAAATCTGCGTTGCGGCAATTTATTCCATCATTGCCCCAATTTTTGAAAATAAAATATTTTGCGAAATGGGGCAATGGTTGCGGTATAAGTTATTGATTGTTAGTTATATGTGTGTTTTTGTAATTTCCCATCATTGCCCCATTGTTGCCCCAATGTTACTTGATTTTGTCTGAACCGCTGATTGCGCCATTGTTGGTGTTTTCACCAACAATCCTTTCGTTTAGCGAATTTGAATAGCACGCACAGACATCTGGTACTGGTCGAAGCATAATGCTTCGTCCTGTTACTATGAAGCGTCCTCGCTTCAATTCGCCAGCCTGACCGCCGGTAGGCGGGCGAGACGCTTGCAGGAAACCAGACCAAGCGAGCCTCATTTGCGAAAGCTTCGGCGGCTTAAAGACGCTTGAACTAGTACCCATTTTCACCCCAATGCCCCATTTTTTGAAAATAATTATTTTTCGAAATGGGGCATAGGTATCGTTGTAAGTGATTGGTTGTTAGTTATATGTGTGTTTTTGTGATTTCCCATCATTGCCCCATCATTGCCCCAATGTTACTTGGTTTTGTCTGAACCGCTGATTGAAGCTGATTATTTTGAGGACTATGATTTTCCCTTTTCTCCACCTGATTAAGTGCAGATTTGACAAATTTCGAAAGTTGTCAAATCTTACGCTTTGACTGTGCAAAGGTTAGATACAATTTCGATATGAGGTTGTTTTTTGGGGAAATGTGGAAAGATAGGTGGGGTAGCGGTAAAGGGGAAGCACTCCGGTAGGAGTGCAAGCATTGTAGCTCTGTAGTACCTACCCCCGTTTTAGCACCCTGTTGCGGGTGCGACTTTTTGGGGATTGGAAGTGTAATGCTATTGGGCTGGGGTGGTTGTTTGGCTTTGGATCAGCGAATGCCTGTCGCAGACAGGGTGATTTATGTAGACACAAGCGATCCTGCGGAACACTTGCGCCAGTGGAAACTAGACCAAGCATGAAGCTTGGACTAGTGAGGCCCTGCATATCAGTTATTACATCTCCGATTATCACCATTTAGAACATAAGCCCTGAATTATGTATACAGGTTTCAGCATCAATTCTTTATCACCCAAACAATTTACATCACAGGTGTAATAGGTCACATGATATATCCCAAAAGAAGCTGTTACAAAAATACGTTTTGACTATACCCTAAGATAGATGCAATTTTACATTCATTTTGTAGGGGGAGATGATAAGTTACTATACTCATAACTGCATGAAATAGGCAATATGCGCAAATAATGCGCAATCATGCGCAAAAAAATGGCAATTATAAGCTTTCATAAAACCCGTAAGTTATTGAAGATGAATATTCTATGTTCGTTCCCTGTTTTGAAAAAAAATGTTACAAGTCTTTTTGCGCAAAACCTGGCTATATATTTGGTTCCATTACTCTATCCCTAATCGCAGTGCAAGTGAGTCGTCACCATTCAAGTTTACCCCATCCCCGTGTTAACTTAATATGATTTATTTAACCAACGGGCAACGCCATTTCCCCCTTCAAGTGGCTAAAACATCGTATCTTCGCCGCTCAGGAACGATGATTAAATAAAATCTACCATCTGACTTGCTCTTTTTCTTTTCTGCGGTGTTGCAAAAGTCCTTAAATAATTCATTATTCTCGGATTTTGCGCCTTGCATAAAATAAAAATAGCTGCGCCATATGGTTGATTCCATTTAACCAACGTTCCTTCTTAATAAGTGTAAAAAAATAAAATGCGAAATAGTTCATCTAATTCTTCAGGGGGTTCACGAAAATCATTCAAAAAAGATGATGGCCCAAAGTCTTACAGTAAAGATAGCAGGCCACCTAAAAAGAAGAATTATGATGGCAGGCCGCCGGCTGATGGTGATTCAAAATCATCGGGCAGGTCTAAGCCTTATTCGGGAAGGGCAACGGGTGGTGATGCTAAGCCTGAAGGAACATTCAGGAAGAGCAAGCGTTCGTTTGAAGCAGGTGGTTCGGGTTTTGAAGGCCGCAAATCGGGTAGTGATTCAGGTAGGCCTAAGAGGGAATTTAATGGCCCTGGCAGGGATAGCAGCGACAGGCCTAAACGTAGTTTCGACAAGCCTGATAGGAATTTTGGTGGTGATGACGGCGAAAGGAAACCTTTTGGTGAAAGAAAACCATTTGGCGATAGGAAACCAGCTGGCGATAGGAAGCCGTTCGGTGATAGAAAACCAGCAGGAGATAGAAAACCGTTTGGCGACAGGAAACCAGCAGGAGATAGAAAACCATTTGGTGACGGCGAAAAACGCCCTTATCCAAAACCTGATTTTAATAAGGAAGAAGGTGGTGAAGGCAGGGCAGAAAGAGGCCCAAGGAAATCATTCGATGGACCTAAACGTGAGGGGCAAAGCAGGCCTTTCAGCGACAGGCCAAAGCGTAGTTTCGATAAGCCATCTTTTAGGTCGAACGACAGGACTGATGGTGATGGACCAAGACCGGAAGGTGAGGAAGGCAGCCGCCCTTATAAGGACAGGAGAAACAAACCTGAAGGTAAAAGGGAATCGGGCAGCGGAGATGGTTCGTTTAAATCATACAGAGGATCTGATAAGCCTAATAAGCCATTAGATAGCCGACCATTCCGTGAGCGCCCTAAGAAGAGCAATACGGATAGAGATGCTGCACCTGGTAAAACATTTAAAAAAAAAGATGACGAATGGGCCGGGGAAGAAAAGCCCCGGTTCGACAGCGTATTAAAAAATGCATTCAATAATCCTAAGAGGGTATTGGATGATGATGATCCCGCTAAGCGTCAGGTGTTTGAAGATAAGGTATATGGTGAGCTTGAAGAGCCTGTAAATGAGGATAGGCCGAAACGCCCATTCGAAAAAAGGGCTACCCCTTATGGCGAAAAGAAGAAAATAATTCATGACCACTCTGGTGGCAGGAAGAAAAAATATAAGGTAGAGACCGACGAGGATGATGATGCGGAAATGGAAGACAAGGACATAACCCAGAAACAGGGTCCAGGTCTGGAAATGCCGCTGAACAAATACATTGCCCATAGTGGGGAGTGTAGCCGTAGGGATGCTGCCGAACTGGTGAAGCAAGGCAAGGTGAAAGTGAACGGTGAATTGATTATTGACCCAGGCTACAAGGTTCAGAAGGAAGATAAGGTAACCCTTAGCGGTAAAAAGCTTACCCCTCAAAAGGGTATGGTCTATATCCTGCTCAACAAACCTAAGGGCTTTATTACTACCAATGATGACCCACAAGGCCGCCGCACAGTAATGGAGCTGGTGGGCAATTCGGGTATTGACAGGCTGTTCCCTGTGGGCAGGTTGGATAGGGAAACCACCGGGTTGTTATTGATAACCAATGACGGTGACCTTACCCAAAAATTGTGCCATCCGGCATATGAAATAAAGAAGGTTTATCATGTGACGTTGGATAAGAATCTGACCGCTGCCGATATGGAAAAGATAGTGGAAGGTGTGGAGCTTGAGGATGGTAAGGCTATAGTGGATGAGATTGCCTTTTTGGAGAAAAAGAATGAACTAGGGCTTGAAATACATAGTGGTCGTAACCGTATTGTGCGCAGGATATTTGAATCGCTGGGATATGTGGTTGAGAAGCTGGACAGGGTGATGTATGCAGGACTTACCAAGAAGAACTTGCCACGCAGCAAGTGGCGTTATCTGGATGAAAGGGAGATTGTGTTGTTGAAGCATTTTAAGAATTAGGGTTCAGAGGGTTTTAATAAATACGGGGGTATGCTGCTGCTATTGACAAATATTGTTTTTGTATTGAATAAATTGCCAATCAGAGGCCTCACCCCGGCCCTCTCCAAAGGAGAGGGTGTCATATCCCACAGTTTTTGATAGTAATTTTTGAGATGTGTATAGATTGCCGACGTCCTATTCAAAGAACTTTTGTGCAATAAATTAGATACTCCAAAGGAGAGGGTGTCGTAACTCAAAAGATATTCAATGAATACTTGGTAGCCGAAATAAAATATACTCCTAACCCCCTTCGCAAACTCACAGGGCTTTGGCACTAAGGGGGAATTGCGGATTCAAGATTATTGGGCTCTTTATCAAATATTAGGCTTTTTGGTTGTGATGAATAATTAGGTAAGTATTTT
>CANGSR010000075.1 GCA_947456055.1 Chitinophagaceae bacterium | reverse complement strand
TGCCATCTTCACTGCCCTTATCATCAGAATGCGCTACTATATATGCCTTAGTTGTTGGGTTCTGCCTCAGGTAATCTACCACAGTCATCAGCTTCACCATACCATCCCTAGTGATATTCGTCTTTGAATCATCAATATATATAGTAGAGAATAGCAATGGATTCTCTTTATTTGAGATGATTTTCACATCAGCCTTTTTACTGCCCTTCTCCTTACTATTGGGGGTATATATGGCATGTCCATTTACAATTCTCTTATTGAAAGTTTCTATTACTTCCATTCTATCATTAAGGTAAATGGTCTGTAATATTATCCCACTACCCTTAGGTGGCATTGATATTTTGAAATTGGCAAAGTCATACAATGAGAACTCTCCAAATTCATTCACTTGATTGATATCCATCAAATCGGTTGAATCATTCATTATACATACCACCGTTCCGGGATAGAACTTAGCTATCTGCCTGCTCAATTCACTTAACTTAACCCCATTCTTCTCATATTGGCTATAATCTGGTAATACCACACCTCCCAGGGTAACTGATGTATCGTCCAGATCCCTTACAATACTCTTGCTCTTCCTTGGCCCCTGACCCTGGTTACCCGCTAACTTGTTGGCCTCACTGGCTTTTACACTATCCAGCAACGCATTAGTTGCCTTATCACCTGCAGGTATTTCCTTCACAATAATCTTAGACTTCCGAACGCTAGTATCTACATTGCCAGCTAGCACATCAGCTGGTTTTGAAGGGATGATATCTGCTGGTTTATAGGGTTCAGGTGGTAATTCCTTTACAATTATTTTACCCTTATACCCTGCTGTATCAGTAGCCAGAGCTATTGTATCCTGCGGTTTAGTTGGCTTATTATCTGCTGTTTTGAATGGCTCGGGTGGTAACTCGGTCACAATAATTTTGCTCTTTCTGGCTCCGGTATCTGCACCATCCTTAGCTACGTCAGTACTAATACCTGGTTTGGCAGGTTCGCTCTTATCTGTTGCAGGGGCCACTATCACATCAGCAGGCTTGATAGGGGCTAGAGCAATTGCTGCTGTATCTTTGGGTGCAGCATGGTCGGTATTTTCAACAGCAGCTGTCTTGCCAACGAAATTAATGTTTAGTGAATCCCCTAGCTCATGAGCGTCATTAATCGCACTATGCAATGTCTCGTAGTCACTATGAGTAAATAAGAATTTGCCAAATTTATTCTTTTCAATAGCATACAATTGAGTCCCGTTTACATCCATCACATTGATGATACAATCAGGGCAATCGTGCTTAAATACGAAATTGTAGTTTTTATTGGGGTGCAGATTAGCCATGTAGAACTTACCGTCCATATCGGGGTGAACAGTAGCAACAATTTTGCCCTTGTCATCCACAATGTTTATCTCCATTTTCTTGTACACCACCCCAGGCACTTTACTTTGAACCTGGCCATACAAATGCCTGTAACTCAGTTCGGGCATAAGGGCAATTCGGTTGGCATCCTTAGAGATACCACCCTTTACCATAAATCTTGTTTTGCCCCCGTGAGGGTTATGACATAAAACACATTCTGCATCTTCTATATCACGGTGCACCTTATTGGCAAATACCAATGTAGTATTATGGCAGTATAAACATATATCCTGCCCCTCACGAATCAATAGTTTTGGATATTTTGATGAGTGCTGGTTATGGCAATTCATACAACCGCCCGAGGCTACCGGACCATGTACCACCTCATAAGTTTCACTAAAGCTCTTATGGCATTTAAAACACAAACCCGGCATAGGCATAACCAGCCTTTTGTCGGGAGTGTGGCACAATTCGCATTTCTTTTCTTTATATGGTTGGTGTACACAACGGTCTGGCCTATGCTTCTTTAGCAGGGCATCACGTTTTGCATTCGATTGCTTGGTGAGTGAGTCTTTAGATAAATAATCGTTGAAAAACTTAATCTGGTCAACGCCATCAAAAAAGAAAACCAGTGTTTTGTGTGTTTGTTGCACAGAACAGCCGATAAACAATGCAATCATTATTATACCAATATAATAAGTAACATTACTCTTCCGGCTGCTCTTCATAACACTCAATTATTATTTCTTAGGGGCAATAAATCCATATACATTGATTTTATCAGGACCATATTGGTTGGATACAATCACGATATAGCTTAGGTCGTATTTTGGGTCAACGTACTTCTTAAAGTAGTTGATATTATCGTAGTCTACTATCACCTTTGCAGGAAGCCACATATCGCCCGGACCTTTGTAAGGGCCACCAAAGAACATTAGTAATTGGTTCTTTTTATTGAACATCTGCACATTCTCAAAACCGGCATCAACCACAAATAGATTAGATTCCTTATCAACAGCAATACCCTTAGGACGAACAAACTGGCCGGTTCCTGTTCCATAACTGCCCACTGAAGCAATAAACTTACCAGTGCGGTCATATTGCTTTACTTTAAAATCACCAAAGTCGGTTATATATATAACATCCTCAGTAATATACAAGTTGTAGGGAGAATATAAAAAGCCATCATCCCCTACTCCATATTGGTTAGCAAAATACCTAATCAATTGGAGCGAATTCCTGTCATATACATTGATCCTATGATTATCAGGGTTGGTCACCCAAATTTCATTCTCATAAACCATCACATCTGTAGGTTTAAATTCACCAGTATCAGATACCTTATGGATATATTTTCCAAGGCTATCATAGATTACCAATTCATGCCTTCCTGGGTCAGCAACATATAAATAGTCATTCTTAGCCACATAACAGTTTAGTGGTGATTTCATCTGGCCAGTACTACCTGGGGTGAAATTTTGGTAAGTATTATTTTCGAAATCAAGTATTTCTACGCCAGCTATCCCTGGGTCGCAAATATAGAGTTTACCATTCCTCATGCTGATACCATAGGGTTTTACCATTTGGGATACCTGCTCTGTGCCCAAAACGAATGTGGCAAACTTGGTGCGCTTACCCATAAAATCCGAACTGCTTATGCTGGTCAGGTATTGCATATGCGCAGTATCGGGTGGTGGTGGGTATAGTACTGCTTCTATTTGTTTGAACTTCGCAGGCCTGTGTAGGGCCCTCTCGCATGAGTTCATTACCAATGCCAGGGTACCGACTAAGAATACAATCAAATACCTCTTTGCTATTATACTGTTCATTGATTTGGTTTTAATTAATTGTTAACCCAGTCTATTGTTAATCTTTGCAAACATTCGCCTGATATTGCTTAGGGGTGCGCACTTTTGGCTATATCATTTGTAAAGTGTAAAAGTAGCTTGAGGCCAAAGCATTTTTACTGACCTTAATCATCCATTTTAATGACCTTGTTCATATAATACCCCTCCACAAAGAAGCAATTTTGTACATAGAAAAAATGGTGAATAGCTTAACAAAATCAATTTATTTAACATATGAAAATTACAACATTAATATCAGGCCTTTGTGCAATTTTTATTGCAGGAACAGTAATGGGACAAGCTAATTTGCCAAAACAAAGGCCATTGCCTAATCACAAAATCATTGTAGAAGAGGTAATTCAAACTAAAAACTATACTTACCTCCATGTAAAAGAAACCGATTCTCTAAAATGGCTGGCAGTGCCGCTTATGGAAGCCACTAAGGGGCAGATTTATTATTACAGTGAGGGACTATCTATGAAGGATTTCGAAAGCAAGGAATTGAATAGGAAGTTCACTGAAGTATTGTTTCTTGGAGGTGTAAGTCCAGAACCTATTGGTGCTGTGAAACCTAAAATGCCTGCCGATAATATGCATAAACAGGCAGGACAGAACGATGCAGCTCAACCCTATGTAAGAAAAGCCACACCCGAAGTAAGGCAAAACATAAAAATAGACCCTCCAAAGGATTGTATATCTATTGCTACTTTACTCGAAAAGAAAGCAGATTATGCAGGTAAAACAATTAAAATAAAAGGACAGGTTACCAAATTCAGCCCCGAAATAATGGACAAAAACTGGATTCACCTGCAGGACGGCACCGAAAACAATGGCAAATTTGATTTAACCATCACTTCAAAAAATACGGTTAAAACCGGTGACATTGTTGTACTTGAAGGCAAGGTAACACTGAATAAGGATTTCGGTTATGGTTACAAATTTGATGTAATGCTTGAAGATGCAGTAATAAAATAGTAGAAAACGATAATTTTTGGTTGGTTTGGGCCGCAATAAACATGGTTTATTGCGGCCTTTTTATTGCATATCCATTTGTTGCTAATCCCTCCAATATGACATTAGTAATTAAGCAAACTGATTAGCAATCTAATAATCCTATTTTTGCAAAAACCACATTTACATAATGCCCGATTTTGAACCCAAACTTAGAAACGTAAATGTTACCAGGTACATAACACCCCTGCGTGAAGGAGGCTCCATGCCTGCTATTGTAGAGGCCGACGATGGTTTTATGTATGTGCTTAAATTCCGTGGCGCTGGCCAGGGGCCAAAATCCTTGATTGCCGAACTAATAGGTTGGCAATTAGCCAAATTAATGGGCCTGAAAATCCCCGAACTGGTTTTCGCCACCCTAGATGAAGGATTTGGTCGCACCGAACCCGATGAAGAAATACAGGATTTATTAAAGGCAAGTACAGGACTCAATCTCGCACTCCATTATTTGCAGGCCTCTATTACCTTCGACCCTGTAGCCACCCAAATTGACTCTGAAACTGCCTCCAAAATATTATGGCTCGACAGCCTGATTACCAATGTAGACAGAACAGTAAGAAATACCAATATGCTGCTATGGCATAAAGAAGTTTGGCTTATAGACCATGGTGCATCACTTATATTCCATCACCGCTGGGAACACCCGCCGGCTGAGCAGGCACTAAGACCATTCAGGAATATTAAAGACCATGTATTATTACCATTGGCCAATCATTTAGAAACTGTGGACAAGGAAATGCACCTAATCCTTAATAAATCTATTATTGATGGAATTGTTGCCCAAATACCTGATGAATGGCTGATGATAGACGCTCCCTTTGAAACACCCGAGGAACACCGTCAGGCATATGCCACCTTCCTGTTGACCCGCTTCCAGAATTCCGAACTATTTATAAAAGAAGCCCTACATGCAAGAACAGAAAATATATGAGTATGCGGTGATAAGGCTGGTGCCACGGGTGGATAGGGAAGAATTCATCAATATTGGCGTAGTGCTTTATGTTGCTGGACAACGGTTTTTGCAACTAAAATATGCACTTGATGAGGCAAGGCTTCGTGCCCTATTTCCAGATATAGAACTCAATGATGTAAAATGCTACATGGCCTCATTTGATAAAATATGTAGTGGAGACAAAACAGCCGGCTCTCTCGCACTCCTCCCTGCCGGTCAACGATTCAGGTGGCTAACCGCCACCCGCAGCACCATTATCCAAACCTCAAAAGTACATTCTGGTCTATGCTCCGAACCATTAATAAAACTGGAACAACTATTTGAGGGGATGGTGAAATAAATAAACAATGCCTCACCGATCAAAAACCGATGAGGCATTTTATTAAGGATGGAAAAACAAATTAAACCATCCGGATAAACCATAAACAAACCAATAACTACTTAAGTGTCTTTTCCTCTTTACCCAATTGTTTCACCTTAATCAGAAGGAAAATCAAATAGATCAATGTACCCCATACCGAAATGATAATTGAATAAGCCAGGAATACCAACCATACTGGAGAGTGGAACTGTGAAGCCCATAATGCCCTGTGGAAGAAAGAATTATCAGCCACAAAGCGCTTGCCCCATGGCACAGATTTTTCAATCCTCAGATTACCATAAGTATCATTGTCTTCTACCTTAGCTACAAGAACTATATTGCCATCCCTGTTTCCTGGTATGCCCAGCTTCTTAAATTCACCCTTCACCTTACCCAGAGAGTCGGTGGTATAGCTTTGCTCCTCGCCTATTTGCAGGTCTCCGGCAAGCCTTTTTACTCCCAACTTCATTTCTACTCCCTTAACAGGAACCCATGCACCACCTTTGAATTCGGTAAATGTCGCTGTTACGTTCTTGTCATCAGCTGTATCCAAAGTTATTTTCGATTTCACTACGCTTAACTCAGCACTTGCCTCATCGAAATTCTTTGTTTTCTCATACACAGCCAGGAAGGTATGGTTAGGATTGGCCTTCCAAATGGTCTCCACTGTTGAGGGGATATTTGAAACAGCCTTACCTTTTTCATCCGTAGTTACCTTCCCTATTAATCCCAGGCCTTTTCCGGTTGAATCCTTATCCAGAAACAACTTTATCTCAGCCCCACTAATTGGTTGGAATTTACCCGAAATCTTTGATTTCGCCTTTATTGTCAAATATGGAATTGTATTATCACTGGTAGAATAAGCTATACTGATTACCAGCGGGCTCTTTGCCGCATCCTGTGCATTAGCCTTGTTTACTATAAGGCCAGGGAAGAGGATTAATAATACTCCTATGCAGATATTAATGATGTGCCTTTTCATGTAGTTCCTTTTCGTGTTGTTCAACTAATGTTTCCTGAATTGGTATTATTGGGAATAACATCGCAAAGATGGTAATCACCAATAATGCTCCTGATAATGAACCGAATGCTATTGCCCACTCTTCCCAGCTAGGGAAATAATGCTTGTAACTGGCTGGTACATTATGCATTGGTAAAAATGGATGCAATAATGTAGGGGTAACAATCAAATACCTTTTGAACCATGCACCTATTACTATCATAATACCGCAAATAAACATTGGCAATGGCTGGCGGCCTTTTTTGAAGAGCAGTACTATCATTGGTATAATCATGCCGCCAAATATTGCCGACCAGAATATGGGTGCAAACTCCCCAATAAATAAACCATTAAGGAAGCCTTCTTCTGATTTCTTCATTTTAAATGCAGGTATCAGGTACTCGTTCACATTGAAGTAGAGGTAAAGGCAACCCAGCATCACAACTATTTTACCCATCTTATCAAAATGCTCCTGGGTAATATAGTTTTCCAGTTTGTAATACCTGCGGAATACATACATTGCCACACTCACAGCACCTGACCCCACCAGGAAGGCGCCTGAGATAAAGTAAGCACCAAAGTTGGTACTATCCCATCCCGGACGGTAGGTGGTTGCAAACAACCACGAAGTAACAGTGTGAATACTAAATGCAACCGGTACAATGGCAATACATAATATATTTACTGCCTTCTTACTGATGCGGAACTGAAGATGTGTTCCCTTCCAGAATGAACCCAAAAAACTATATAATTTGTAAATACCTTTCTTTTCGTGGCCATTAAGCATTATTTTAAGGTCAGGCATCAGTGGTATATAGAGTAATAAAAGGCTGATAAAGAAGTAAGTAGTAATAACCGTCACGTCCCATATAATGGGCGACTGTAGTCTGCCATATATAAAGAGGTTGTAAAACCTTTCTGGCCGACCCATGTCTACAATGATGATTATTGCTGCGAATGTGATTGCCGCTACAGCTATTATCTCCGCAATACGTGTGAGCGGAGTGGCCCAATGCACGCCGCTTAACCTAAGTACAGCGGTAATGAGTGAACCTACAAGGCTGATAGCCACAAAAAATACGAAGTTCGAAATGTAAATACCCCATGAGGCATAATCTCTCATAGAGGTCACAATCAATCCATACCTTAACTGCCTATAATATGCAAAAACGCCTACAAGGCAAAATACCAGCAATATCGCAATCCATAGATAGCCACGGGCACCAAATTTCTGTGGCAATAGGTCGCTGATAATCTGTTCATCTGTTAGGTGAACCTTTCCATGCTTACCATTGCCTGGCAACGGTTGCATTGGGGTTTTCTTACCTAATTTCATTGAGTTTGAATGTTCCACTTTGAATTATTTTAAGTGATTAACTTTTTTCAGTTTCGTTTTCCAGCCCTTTCTCAAATGGGAAGTTCCTTGCAGATGGTGGCAGATAATAAACACTTGGCTTAGTACCCAGGTCTTCCATCAATTGGTAGCCGGCTTTATCCTTAACCAAATCGCTGAATCTGAAGGTTTCTGCACCATTAGTTACACTGTCTTCATTGAGGTCTCCGAAGAAGAAAGTACCATTAGGACAAGCAGTTACACAATGTGGCAACTCATTCTTCCTCGCCATATCAGGGCAGAAATCACATTTACCTACTGTACCTACCTTTTGTGGCATACTGGTTTCGCAAGAATATGGCTTACCACAAAGCTCTTCAGGTATAGTATCTGGTTTTTCCCAGTTAAATACCCTTATTGAGTATGGGCAAGCAGCCATGCAGAACCTACAGCCTATACAGCGGTCGGCATCAATAAGCACAATACCGTCCTGCCTTTTAAAGGTGGCATCTACCGGACAAACCTTTACACATGGTGGCTCGTCGCAATGCATACAGGTGGTTGGCTGCCAGTAAGGAGCTGTATGTTCTCCTTCTCCCATTGGATAAACTTTCAACCAGTTCAGGTTAGAATGCACATGGTGCATATGATTGCAGGCCTGTTGGCATTTGCGCAGGTTTTTACACCTGGAAAGATCAATGACCATTACAAACTTCTTACCCGGAATACCTGTTCTTTCCTGGCTATTTGTAAGCGAAGGCAGTTCAGGCACTGGTTTCAAAAATGCTTTATCCACTTCAATAATCTCACCGTCTACCGATAAAAGTTTTACTTTCTGACCAGTGGCTTTTACTCCTTCTTCGGCACCCAATTCAAATGGGCTTTTCTTAGAAGAGCATCCTGCCAGTACAAGTCCGGTAGTGAACAGTGAGGCTAGAAAATCTTTCCGTGAAGTGTTATTTGTATCCATGACTAATATATGTTGAATATAATAATTGACTATTTATTTGCCACCCAGCTTTGCAGCTCCTTGTCGGTGATCTTTTTTCTGTTGGTAGCCAGTAAGCTGGCATCTATTTCTACCAGGGTACCATCCTGGGCCAGCATTTTGATGGTTTTGGGTGGGGCACTTTTCTTCCCTTGCCTGAAGGCTGCTCCAGCCATTGCAAAAAGAGAGAGTACTCCCAGCCAGCTTACCAGCTTCCGGCGGTTTACTTTACCTTCTTCTATTTTCATAAAATATTTTTTGTATAAAAAAATGGTAATCAATGCTTTGAGACCCTAAATTTTAACCGGATTTGGTGGAGGAGGAGATAACCGGCGGGTATTTTTTTCTTCTTTAAAATTTCCGGGCTGTTCTAAACTCTATTGCTGAACAGCCCGGAAAGCACTTTTGGATGGTTAAAAACCAGAAATAATTAAATTATTTCTTCAAAGTCCTCATGAAATTCACTACATCCCAAATATCATTTGCTTCTGGCATTTTCTTTTTGAAGCTAGGCATATCATCACGTCCTTCTGATATTTTATAGAACAAAGCACCATCTGACTGACCCTGGAAAGCTGCTTTTGAGAAATCACCTGGCTCTGTTTTCAATTCTGATGCCTTAGAACCATCACCTAATCCAGCTTTACCATGGCATGATGCACAATTCTTTGCAAACAATGCCTTACCATTTGCTACTGATTCAGGGCCTTTTTGTGGATTAGCTTTACCGGCTGCTGCTGCAGGAGCATCCCATGCTTTCTTTTGTGGCACGAAAGCGAAACACATTACTGAGAAACCAACTACGGCACTCAAGAAAATTGTTTTTTTCATTTTTTGTTGTTTTGGTTAAAAATTAAGAACTCTATTTCATAATCTTAAAGGCTAAACTGATTTACCGATGTTTAAAGACCTTCTTTATTTTTTTCTTTCTGACATAAAATTACCGGTAAATATCAGGGAGGGTTATGACTGCGGGCATTCGCTATTATGATTATAATCATCTTTACTAAGTGTGTTTTAGCAGCTTATTGCGCATCACTTTATCATAGTATTGTCAAAAAACCTGCCACAATAGCCTATAAAACCTTCACAAACAGCGTTTTAGTATAATATTAACAGGCCAACACCTATCGTTAATCAAAGCCTTCCTGGACACAATTAACTTATAGCACAAGTCTACACATAACTCAAAAAAACAAGAACCACCACCCATCGATCGACCAGAAACAGGCTTATTAAGCAAGGGTAAGACTTGAATTTTATTCAATACACCCAACCATGCCCCCAGGTGCGAGTGTTCCGAAGAACCACTCATATCCACACAAATAACCCGGTCTGCGACCGGAATTCATAGCACCAGAGCTGAAAAACAACAAAAGCCAAATTGAGAACAATCTACTTTTATAAACATCGGCCAGGATTAGCCATAAAAAGTATAAACTATTTTTAGGACGATACAATCGATACAATCCTGAAAATCCTTAAATCCTGAAAATCCTGATTCCCCCTAAAAAGCAAACAGGCCCCGCATAGCGGAAGCCTGTTTGTAATAAACCACGAGCAAACTTTATTTGTCAATCACTACTTTAAAGGTTTTAATATCACCCTTATTGTCTTGCAACAAAATCACATACATACCGTTGGCAACATTAAGATTTATATGGCCATCACCATTCCTGAATTCAAGGTTACCATTGTAAACCACAGCACCTACACTATTCATTACTGACACCTTCATAGTCTGGTCTTCTACTACATTCTGTATAATATTAACCAGCCCATTACTTGGATTAGGGAACAATGTATATACTTGTTCTTCTTCCATTGTAGCTACTCCACTTGTGTTTACGCCTCTGTGTCCACACCTGCTTATGTTTACCACCTTGGTAGCAGAACAACCATTAGCAGCTAGATAGGTGAAGGTAACATTACCTGCATCCACACCGTAAACCATACCTGTAGTACCTATGGTAGCCAAAGCAGGAGTTCCACTAGACCATGTACCACCTGCTGTAGCATCTGTCAATTGCATACTATCATATGGATAGATACATACTGATGATCCACCAATAATAGGAGCTACATAATTTACAGTGTAGACAATAGTGCGTGCAGCACAACCAGGAGTAGTGTAAGATATAGTAGCTGTGCCACCAGAAACACCTGTGATAACTGCACTTGTACCACCTGTTGCATATGCAATTGATGGATCACTGCTTGTCCATATACCACCAGACTTTGTAGTTGTAAGCGTTGTTTGGTTACTACTACATACAGTTGTAGTTCCTCCAAGCACTGAACTAGCACCACCTACTGTTACAGTAATATTATTAAAACAACCTGTAGCTAATGTATACCTGATAACTGTTGTACCAAAAGCAACTCCAGTAACTACACCACCTGCATCAATTGTTGCCTTGGCAGGAGTTACACTACTCCAGGTACCTGTACCGTCTGCATCAGCAAGAGTAGTTGTTGCACCTTCACACACCACATTTGTACCTGTAATTGCAACTGGCAAAGGATTAACGGTTACAACAGCTGTTGCACTACATCCTACCAATACATAACTGATAGTTGCAGTACCTGCACTTGCACCATATACCACGCCACCTGTTGTAACTGATGCTACTGCATCATTACTGCTATACCAGGTAGCACCTGCTGTTGCATCTGTAAGAGTAAATGTATTACCCAAACAAACAGGAGCATTACCGCCTATTGCTGCTGGGGTTGTGTTACCGAAATTAATAGATATTACCTGCCTGCAACCACCTGTTGGTAAAGTGTATGATATTACCGCAGCACCAGCAGCAACACCACCTACTACACCGCCAGAACTTACAGTACCATAAGCAGTATTGCTACTTGCCCATGCACCACCAGCTGTGATATTACTCAATGTTGTAGTTGAACCTACACACACCTCGTTAAGACCACTTATTGGAGCTAAGGTATTAGCGGTAACTGTTTCTACCTGAGTTACAAAGCATCCGTTTAAGGTATAAGTAATCATTGTTGTACCAGCTGAAATACCTTGAATAGCACCTGATGTAACAGTTGCAACTGCTGCTGTAGATGTTGTCCATGCACCACCTGCATTACTTACTGTTAGTGCTGTACTTGGGGAACCCATTGCACAAACTGAAAGTGGACCTGGATTAGCACCTGAGAAGGTTGGAGTAACTGCACCCACTATAGATGTTTTGGTAATAGAGCAACCAGCTACTGTATAAGAAATAATTGTTGTACCTGCAGCTACACTGGTTAGCAAGCCTGATGTAGCATTAATTGTAGCTACACCTGTATTTGTACTTGACCATGTACCACCTGCAAGTGTATTTGTCAATGTACTAGATGTGATACCAGAAGTACAAAGGTTTGATGTACCACCAATTGATGGAGGTGTTGCATATACATTCATTGGTTGGTATGCTGTGCAACCACCAGTCATGGTGTATCCTATAGATACATGGCCTGGAGAAACAGCAGTTACCACACCTGATGCATTAACGGTAGCCACATCTGCATTATCTGTAGACCATGAACCGCCTGTTGTTGCATCGCTTAATGTAGTAGTAGTTGCATTACATAATGAATATGCACCTGTTATTGCAGCAGGAGAAGTCATAGTCTGGAATACAATCACCTTGAAGCATCCTGTAGATGCTACTGTATAAGTAATAACTGTATTACCATAAGATACACCCATAATTGCAGCTGAAGTACCAGTAGCAGAACCTGAGATAGAACCAATTGCAGCATTTGCACTTGTCCATGCGCCAGCACCACCACCACTGGTAAGTGTAGTTGTAAGACCAGTACAAACATATGGTACACCTGCAATAGTTGTAGCAGCGTTTGCAGTTACGTTAACCACCTTGGTAACAGAACATCCACCAATTGTATAAGAAATTGTAGCTGTACCTGTATTTGCACCATATATTAAGGCTGTTGTTGCACCTGTAGGAGTTACTTGTGCATTCGCATTACTAGCGCTCCATACCCCGCCTGAAGTTACATCTGTATAAGTTACTGAAGCCATACCAGAACATACATTAGTACTACCTGTTATTGCGGCAGGAGGAGTTGCCACCACCATATTGGCAATTTTATAACAACCATTCTTGCTATAAGTAATAGTAGCAGCACCAGCAGCAACACCTGATACAACACCAGTTGTTGAACCTACTGTAGCTATAGAAACATTATTACTTGTCCACACACCACCTGTTGTTGTATCAAGGAGTGTTGTTGTAGCACCTGTACACATTGATGTATTACCGCTTATTGCACCTGGAGCATATATTGCTGTTACAGGAGCTGTAACGTAGCAATTCAAACCAGAAACCGGAGTTGTAAAGGTAATAGTAGTAGTACCTGCAGCAACACCTGTTACAATACCTGTACCAGCACCAACACTAGCAACCAGTGGGAAACTACTTGTCCATGTACCTGTTAAGGTTGTATTGGTAAGATATAGATAAGTAGATGGAGCTATACAAACTGAATTACCACCACCTATAGCAGCTGGGCCATAAGAAGTATCGGTAGTTGTTGTATAGCAACCAGTTGCTAAAGTATAGTCAATTATAGTAACACCTGGAGCAACACCACTTACTACACCTGTAGTCGGATTAATAGTAGCAAAAGCAGTGCTTAAACTTGTCCAGTTACCACCTGCTGGGGTACTTGCCAAGGTTGTAGTACCATTTGAACAATGTTTCCTGGTACCAGTGATGGCAGTAGGATTACCATTAATGGTAAAAGCTGTAGTACTAGTACAACCTAATCTTGTGTAGGTGATTGTACCTGCACCAGCAGCAACGCCTGTCAATGTACCATAAGCATTTACTGTTGCAAAAGCGGGAGCACTTGAAGACCATGCACCACCTGGGATAGCATCTGTCAAAGTACTAGTTGCACCCTGGCATAAAGTAGTAGTACCACTAATAGCACCTACCACAGTAGCAGCTGAAACATTTACTGTGGTTGTTTTGAAACATCCGCTTACATTATAAGTAATAATTGCAGCACCTGCAGCAACACCAGTTACAATACCTGTTCCAGAACCCACAGTGGCATATGCAGTTGAAGTAGTGCTCCAAGTACCTGAAGCAGTAGCATCAGTTAATGTTAAAGTACTACCAACACATGTATATCCACTACCTGCAATAGCTGCTATTGTATTTGCATTTACTGTATATACTGTAGTAACAGAACAACCACCCCTAGTATAACTGATTGTTGCAGTACCTATACTGATCCCTGAAACATTACCTGCTGTATTCACATAAGCAATGCCTGCATTACTACTAGACCATACACCCATTGTTGTTACATCAGCTAAAACTGAATTTGATCCTACGCATGTATTGGTAGTACCTGTAATAGCTGCAATAGATCCTGCTGCGTTTACATTTAATGGCTGTGTTTTATAACAACCTGCAAGTGTATAAGTAATAGTCAATCCGCCAGCGGCTACACCTGTAACAATACCAGTTGAAGAACCGATAGTTGCCAAAGCTGTATTACTGCTTGACCATACACCACCTGCTGTTGTATTTACAGCTGTCAATGTACCGCCTACGCATACACCTGATGTTGTACCAGTAATGTTAGGAAGCGCATTTGTACCTACAGTAACTGTTTGAGTTACAACGCACGCACCTGTCCTACCATAAGAAATAATAGCAGTACCTGCTGATAAACCACGAATTTCACCAGTTGGCAAAGCCTGTGCCACTGTTGGCGCACTGCTTGTCCATACACCTGATGTGGTTGCATCTGCAAGGAAGGTACTATTACCTACACATGTTGTAGCTGTACCTGTGATTGGAGATGTTACGGTTACTGCAACTGCGATATAAGCTGAACCTAAAGTATAGGTAATATTAGCGATACCACCATTGTTACCAGTAACAATACCTGTTGTTGAACCTACAGAGGCAACTGTTGGATTACTGCTGGTCCATAAACCACCTGTAGAGGCATTTGCCAATGTTGTAGTTACAGTTGGGCAGATTGTAGTATTACCTGTAATAGCTGGCAAACCACCTATTGCTACCGGACCACCTGGCAATAGAACTGTATGTTCACCAGAAGTGGTAATTATTTGTGCATTTACTGACTGGCCAACAAATAAGAATAACGCACAAAATACCAATCCTACGATGCCTAACGCTGATAGCCTGGGGCTTTTCTGCATCCAGGGGGATGCCGTTAGTAACCATCTTTTATTTGAATATATCATAATTTTTGTTTTTTTGTAATTAAAAAATCAATTTGCGTATTCTATAACTTGTGGCATGTGAAGCAAAGTGCACTACCTACATTACTCTTAATCAAAAGGTGGTTTACACCGGCACCGTTATGAGCATCGTGGCAAGAAATACATTGAACTTTTCCGTTTTCCAGCATATCACCGTCAATTGTTCCACTGTGAACACCTGATGGAGTTGTTGTTGGATCCCATATTTTGTGATCTAGTGTAGCAAGGTTCGCATCATAAGTAAAAGATATTGGGTGTGTAGTACTTAAATCTGTACCCAGATTTGCAGCACCACCATCAAAATTGGCCATTGTAGTTACACCTGTAGTATAGCTACGGAAATTGGCAAGTGCTACAGTACCATCATGGCAGCTTAAGCATAGTTTAGAACTTCCATCAGGATTACCGATTGTAGCAGCACCTTCCCTCCAGAAATTGTAACCCTGGGAATAGATTGAATAATTGGCAGTTGACAAACTGTGGTCCCATAATGGTCCGAATGTTCCTGCATTATCTGTATAGTTTGTCCTGGCGATATCTCCATTATTACTATTGTGTGGAGCATGGCATGGACGGCATATTTGCCCCTGCAATTGAGCATTGATTGGAAGGGCGAAGTTCCAGGTATTGTTAGATAAAGAGAAGTCGTGCTTGGAACCAACTATAGTTCCAGCCTGGCCGTAACCCAATTGTGTAAGCCCAAGGACTATGGAACCTGCGATAAAAAATGATTTGAATCTCATAAATATTTTTATTTAATTTAGTTAAAAATTTTTGTTGTTAGATGATAACCAATTTCAAATAACTGATTATGTTATTAAACTATTTATTATGGCAGGTAAGGCATAGTGCACTACCGGCATTACTTATTTTACCAAACAAAAACAAAGTCTTATCATGAACTTCGTGGCATGATGGACATTGTACTTTTCCATTAATGTCAAGAAGGTCTGTTGCGATCGTTCCACCAAGGCTTGTTGTAGCTGTAGCTGGATCTTTTAATGTACCATCCAGCGTTGCTAAGGCTGTATTATATACAAATGATACAGGATGGTCATTTGTCAAATCAATACCCAGATTTGAGGCATGTACCCCCAATGTTTG